>JBAXKA010000037.1:0-9574 GCA_037137555.1 Candidatus Moraniibacteriota bacterium | reverse complement strand
TCGCAATCAATCGAATGACCAAATCGTCCTACAACTCCTGTTTGAGCAGTTGTGGTCATTCTGTCAAAAACGACTGCACTTCTTCTTGTGCCCGCAGGAGCAAAAGCATAAGAAACTTATTTTGAAATTAGTTTTGATTGTTGGTTTTTTTGTAGCACAAAAAATAAAAAAACTAAACCCAATCAATCAACTCTTTCCAGATCAACTTCAATTCACGCAAATCTTTTTCGGAAACTTCTAGCTTGGAAAAACTTTTGATTTTATTTTTAAGAAAAATTTTTGTAAGCTTAATTGATGAATCGGAATTTTTAACTTTTTTTCTTTCTGTTTTTGCACAAATAGCACATAATGCTCCACCTCGTTCCGCACTAAAAAAATTATCATTTCCTGCCAGAATTTTATTGCTACAACAAGCACAATGCCCCACTCGAATTTTATAACCCAATCGTTCCGTTAGTTTAAATAAAAAACCAAGAGTAATAATATCAAATTTATATTCCGCTTTTTTTTCAAGACTTAATTTTTCCATCGTTTCCAAATATTCCAAGAGTAGCGAAAAAGTATGTACATCTTTTTCTTGTTGTGTGATTAATTTATCGAAATGAGAGAATGCCCAAAATACTCGACTAATCGCCAGAAAATCGGCCTTAATAGCCGAAAAGTTATTTATTGCAATTGCACCCGTAATATTGCCAAGACCTTTTCTTTTAGAAATATAAACCTCACAATGCGTTAATGGTTCCAAATTTCCCGCCAGCTTAGCATTTGGTTTTCGCACTCCACGACCAACTGCCTGAATTTTTCCATCCTCAGCTGTGTAAAAATTATAAATCCGATCCACTTCGGAGATATCTCTTTTGGATATAATTAAACTAGTATATTTAAACTCCATAAAAAAGTTTTTAGCATTTCCTGAAAATCTCCAATTTTTCTACCGCATCACGCATTGCTACTGCTGCAAATTTTCCCAATGGACAAAAAGTCGTATTTTCTAATGTCCAAAAAATATCTAGCATCGCTTCTTTGTCGCGATCAGAAATTTCTCCGTCCGCTAGTCGCTCAGTAATTTCATGCAGACGAAAAGTGCCTTCACGACAAGGCACACATTTTCCGCATGATTCTCGCCTGAAAAAACTTGTCCAGGATAATAATAAATCATAAATATTAACTGTTTTATCCACAACTAAAATTGCACCCGCACCAGAAACTAGAGAATCCAATTCTTTTTCAAGATATAAATTTCCTGATGCACCGCCAACTTGTGCGAACCAAAATGTTTTGCCTTTTTGCAATCCCCCGCCTAAAGTTTCTATAGCTTCACGAATTGTAATTTCAGTGGAAGCTTCAAAAACACCTTTATTCTTAACCGCTCCACCAAGAATAAATAATTTTGTGCCGGGATTATTTTTTAAACCAATAGCTGCAAATTTTTTTCCGCCATTTTGAATTATCCAAGGAATATTGGCAATCGTTTCTGCATTATTGACTACTGTTGGTTTTCCAAAAAGCCCTTTTTCCGTTGGATAGGGTGGACGAATTTTTGGCTCACCACGATTACTTTCGATAGAATTTATCAAGGCCGTTTCTTCTCCGCAAATATACGCACCAGCACCAGAGAAAATTTCAATTTTTAATTTGTATTTTGATTTCAATATACTTGAACCCAAGAATTTATTTTTTTGTGCTTGAATAATCGCTTGCTCCAAAATTATTTTAGCTTTTTCATAATTGCCATTAAGATAAATAAAAGCTTTTTTGGCACCGATTGTTAGGGCAGAAATAATTATTCCCTCCAAAAGCAAATGCGGATTATTTTCCGCCAGCATTCGATCTTTATATATCCCTGGTTCTGATTCATCTAAATTGCAAACGAAATATTTTTCTTTGCTTTTTTGTGCCATCGCCGATTCCCATTTTGCTCCAGTCAAAAATCCCGCACCACCTCTTCCGCAAAGTTTCGCTGATTTTATTTCTCGCAAAGCTTTTGGCGGATTCATTTTTTCAATAAATTTTTTTAAGCTTGCATAACCACCCACACCTAAATAATCCTCAATTTTCAAAGGATCGATTTTTCCCCAATATTGCGTAATTATTTTTGGATTATTTTGCATAATTAGCTAACGCCATTCGCCTAAAATTTTATGCACACTGCTGGCTGTAACTTTTTCATAAACTTTTTCATTCACAATCACAATTGGCCCTTCTGCACAACGACCAAGACAACTAATTTTTTCTAAACTTATTTTTGGATTAAACTCATCGCCAACTTTAATGCGAAAATAATTTTCAATTTCCTGAATAATTTTAGCTGATTCACCGAGAACACAATCCCCGCTTGAACAAACTTTAATTTCTAAATTTGCCGGTTTTTTAGTTTTAAGTAAGTCATAAAAGCTAGCTGTCTCATAAATTTTAGCGAGAGGCAATTCAAAATAATCCGCTATTTTTTGTGCGTCTTTTTCGCTAATATAACCAAAAACAGCATTAACTTTTTTTAACACTAAAAATAAATTCTTTGTCTCCGGATTGAATTCTAGTAATATTTTTTCCAGCATTGTGTTATTTTTTAATTTTATTCCTATTTTCTAGTATTGTTAAATAATTTTCTTTACACACCCTCAGTATCAGCACAATCAGTTTCATATTTTTTGCCATCAGAAGATTCTAATTTCAGTCCGTGACAAAATGTCACGACCTCACTGCCCTCCTCGATAAGTCTTTGCTTAAGCTTTCGCCAATAAGCTCCTGAGCTAGGACTATCAGTAATAACACCACAAACATCAACAACAGAAAACCACCATTCTTTTCGATAAATTATTTTTCTAATTGATTTGCCTTTAAAAATAGCAGTATTTCTTTCCAAATTGATAAGTCACATCCTTGAAAAAATTGACATACTGATTTGGCACGCCATCAAGTTCTTTGCAATTAAATCCATCAACACTAACAAGCACTGCCCAGTTGCCGTCATCTTTTTGCCAAGCAATCCAATCCCACCTGTCTTTGGCCCACCAAAATCCCTTCGCAGCTTTTTGTGATTCGTGAATTATGCCGATTTCTAATTTCTTATCCCAAATGCCTTTAGTTTTAATATTTACAGCATCGTAAGTGACAGCTTCAAGGTTTTTTAATATTTGACTAGTAAAATTAAAAGTAGAGAGAATTTTTTCTCCAACAGGATCATTTATGTTAGTAGAAATATTATACATATCATACACGGATCCATTTTTCATAAAAACTATATACTCATCAATCTTCTCGCTAGCATATTTTGGAATATATGCCACTTGACCACTAATAGTTGTTTTTGTATAATTATTGCCTAATTTGCCTTGCTCTTTTTCCCATACATCTGGATTCTTAAATTTATCAGGATCTCCACCTAAAAAGTTTGTGGTAATTTGAACACCAAAAGCGTATACACCCTCTTTATCATCTGTTTTTCTTATTACAAAATCTGGTTCTACTCCGTAAGTATTATTTTCAAAATATTTGTATTCACTTGGGTATTTTAAATCAAAGCTAGAATTTGCACTTGTGTATGTTTGCCATGAAGCGGTCTCATTGACTAGGGGGGTTACGAGAAATGTTCCTGCGATATCTTCAATTAATTCATTAACGGTTTCTGAAATATCTTGCCCGCATTCAAAACTTACAACATTATTTCCGACAACTGCACTGATAATTGGTGGCGAACCGATATAAGCTGTGTCCCATCGAATCAGTCCCTCGCTTAACTTATTTTCAATATAAGCACCTTTCTTACAAACTTCATTCCATGTCTCCCCTCGCATCGTCCTTTCAGTCAAAGGCTGATTTTTTCCGTTACAATCATTTTTAGCAATAACATTGTTCCATGTATTTCGTATCCATTGCTCTAGGGATACCCCTTGTGGTAAATCACTTTTAACAATTGAGCACGAACCACCTAAATTACCCACCTTTCCCAATTCTCCAAAATAAATAACGCCTGAAATTGGATTGCCCAGTATGGAAGTGCCGCTGCTTTTGATATCTTTCGGGTCAACTGAAATAACGAAAGATTTAGGCAGATTTTTGGGAGCAATAATACTCATGCCCGCAAAAATGAAGTCTTCTTTTTGCCAATTTATCAGTCCTTCTTTTTTCCATTTCTGCTCAAATGATGTTATTTTGGAATTCAATGCATCATCAGTTGGTTGAATCACTGGCTGTTGTACTGGTTTTTGTGCCACAGGAGCTAGTGTTGTTGGTTGAATTTGACTCACTGATTGTTGACCGCATCCAGCCAAAAAGATTACCGTGAGTAATATTGAAATTGTTGTTATTATTTTTTTCATATTTTTTTTGAAATTACTTAGTTATATTTTTGCAAAAAATCGTCTATATGCACAATATATTCTCCAAATTGAGAAGCTCCATCTTTCACATCGCACATCATTTTTTCATTATCAATTTTTTCGTATTCATGCACTACGATATTACGAAGTCCGACAACTGGGGCAATCTTTTTCACAAATTCAAAAGGTAAGACTCCACCATCGCCTAAAATTAAAAATGTCTCTTGTAATGTCTCTGGCGCTTTAAGATTTTTCGCTGAAATAATATGCGTGTTTATGTCCAACATCGTGTCAACAATCAGCTGAAAATTTCTCTCAATTGTTCTTAATTTCAAAACATCACTCACAATTTCATTAGCTTCCAACTTCAAAAGTGGTTCTATTTCTTTGATATAATTTTCAATATTGTTTATTTTTCTTTGAACGAGTTCCCTATTTATCATAAATTTTTCTATATTTATTAACTGTTTGGTTATAAAGATTTTTTTGCAATTCAAAGAGTTTTCCCGCTCCCAGATAATTTCTCACTGCATTGGAAAAAAAATCTTCATAGGCATATTCTTTTGCAAAAAGCACCTGATTATTTTTTACAACCTCTTTCAAAAGAAACGGTCCTGATTTTTTCAAATCAACCGCTTCAATAAATTTGCTACCTGCTAATTTTTCCAGATCCATTTCTAATTCGCTTTTTTTGACATAATCAAACCTAGTCGCACTCACATAACCAAAATCATAATCGCTAAATTTATGCACTGTTCCATTTGCTCGCGAACCAAAAAACAACAACAATTCTAAATTGTGTTTTTTGGCGATTTCTTCAATTTTTTTTCGATTCATTTCCATAGTTTATTTATATCAAGAAAATACTCGTCTGTCTAATTTTTACTTTCTTACGCTTTCCCATCACTACCAAACATTTTTATTCTATATTTAACTGTTTCCTTGACAGCGTCTCGTGCTCCTCCTAAGAGTTTTCGCAAATCAAATCCCAATTCACCTTGACCATTCACGGAGTTAATTAAATTATTTACAAAAGCAATTCTGATGGCCGTGTCAACATTAAAACAACTAACTCCGTGCTTAATGGCTGCAACTACTCTTCCATTTTCCCAATCTGATGCACCATGAAGCACGAAAGGAATAGCACAATTTTTATTCAACATTTCCATTCGATCAAAGTCTGGCTCAGATCTTTCTTTGAGAAATCCATGGGCATTGCCAATTGCCACAGCAAGCGCATCGATTTTGGAATTATTAACAAATGTTTCGGCTTGTGCGGGATCGGTCATATACTTGTCCCAATCCATATCTCCCATTTGCATTTCTCCCAGATAAGGAACACTGCCCAATTCACCTTGAACATCTACGCCTCTTTCATGACAGAATTCCACTACTTTTTTAGTAATTTCAAGATTATCCGAAAAAATCTTACGCGATCCATCATACATGACAGAAGTAAAACCAATCGCCACTGCGCGTTGAATTATTTCAAAACTTTTTCCATGATCCAAATGAATGCCAATGGGAATTTCTGGCGCATAAAACTCTGCATCATTTTTTATTAAATTAAAAATTCCTCGCCCACCGGCATATTCCATTGTTTTTTCTGTAACTTGAATAATCACTGGCGAACGCATCTCATGAGCAGCTTCCACAATCGCTCGCGTTGTTTCTAGATTCACCGTATTAAATGCTCCTACGGCGTAACCGTTCTCCTTGGCTTTTATTAGAATTTCCTTGACTGAAGTGAGCATAAAAAATATTTTTAAAAAATTAAATTATCAGACTAGCAATTTTAATGAATTCCTGCGGTGTCAATGATTCCCTGCCAATCAACGCACCGTCCATTCCACTTTCAAGACAAGCTTGCTTAACTGTTTTCGCACTAACTGATCCGCCATAAATTATTCGCATTTTTCCAAGAGCCTGCTTGGAAAAATTTTGAGCAATGATTTTTTGAATCAAAACTTTGGCCTCCATAATTTCATTTGCCGAGGGAATACTATCCGTTCCGACTGACCAAATTGGCTCATAAGCAACGATTATTTTTTCCAAATCTGTTTCAGCCACACCAACAAAAGCCAGCTTGACTTGCTCAGTTATTACGCTCATTGTTTTGCCTGCTTGTCTTTCATCTTTTGTTTCGCCAACACAAATTATTGGTCTGAGATTATTTTTTAAACTCGCTAGCACTTTTTGATTGATTGCTTGATTATTTTCTCCAAAATATTTTCGCCTTTCGCTATGACCAATAATTACAAATTCACAACCAAAATTCTTAAGCATCACGGGAGAAATCTCTCCAGTATATGAACCTCTTTCTTCCCAAAAACAATTTTGTCCACCCAAAAAAACTTTCTTGCCCAAAATTTTTCCAAAACTTTCTAGATGTATTGCTGGAGGACAGAGCACAATTTCTGCTTGCTCAAACTTTTTCCCCAGTAAAACTTTCTTAAAAGTTTTCAAATATTGCTCTCGCTCAAGCGAAGAAACAATATTCATTTTTAAATTTCCAATGATTATTTTTTGCATGTTCATGTTTATAATTACTTTTTTCTTAAATATTCTTTTGCTATTTTAAACATCGCCGGCAAAACTGAAATTGCGATTATCCCCATAATCACAATGGAAAAATTATTTCTGACAATGGGAATGTTGCCGAAAAAATATCCTGCCAAAACAAAACCAAAAACCCAAGTAAAGCCCCCTGAAATACTATAAAAAATAAATTTTCGATATTTCATTTTTCCAATTCCTGCCACAAAGGGAGCAAATGTTCGAACAATTGGCATAAAGCGTGCCAGAAAAACAGTTTTTCCGCCATGCTTGTCATAAAATTCTTGCGTCTGATCTATATGCGCTTGACTAATGGGAATGTATTTATTATTGACAATCTTTTTTCCAAAATAAAATCCAATCCAATAATTAATATTGTCTCCAAGGAAAGTAGCAGCCCAAAGAAGTAGAGCGAGAATTGCAATATTGAACGATCCTGTGGCGGAAAACATTCCTGCCGCGAAAAGAAGTGAATCGCCTGGTAAAAATGGCGTAAAAACAAGTCCCGTTTCTGCAAAAATAACGGCAAACAAAATGCCATAAGTTAAACTTCCATAATTGGCAATAATTTCGCCTAAGTGAACATCTACATTCAAGATAAAATCGATAATACCCATAATTTATATTTCTCTGAGATAATTAGCGGCTTCTTCCGGTTCAATCGTGGAAATTTCAATTCCAGTGGAAAGTTCAAATCCTGCCCAAATAGAAGTGCGTGGCAAAATTTCAATATGCCAATGATAATGCGGATAATCTTTTCCATCGCATGGCGATGTATGGATGTAGAAATTATAATCTGGATTATTTAGGCCTTTGAAAATTTTAGCGATTGCTATTTGCAATGCCTCTGCTACCTCTGCCTTCTCGACAGAATTAATTCTTTCAAAATATGGTTTATGTTTTTTTGGCACAATCCAAATCTCAAATGCTACGCGAGAAGAATAAGGACAAAATGCCAAAAAATTAGCATTTTCAAAAACTATTCGTTTTTTACATTCTAGCTCCCATTCGATCATTGCACAATAGACACAATGCTTATTGGCTTTATGATAACTTTCTGCACCGTCCAATTCTGATTTAATATACGGAGAAATAACAGGAATTGCCATAAGTTGTGAGTGTGGATGAGCAATTGATGCGCCGGCTTTTTTCCCGTGATTATGAAAAATTTCAATATAGTTAACACTTTTTTTGTTCATCAGATCAATATAGCGGTCTTGATATGCATCAATTATTTCCGTCACTGCTTCATTTGAAAGTAAAGCAATTTGCTTTTCATGATTTCTAGTGACAACAAGTTCGTGATAGCCAACACCATCCATTCCAAAATAAGGTCCCTCTTCGATGTGTTTGATTTTTTTGCCTCGCGAAAAAGCTGGATATTTATTGGGAAAAACACGCAAGCTCCAATCACCTGCTTCATTTGCATAAATCAAAACGGCTTCTTCTTGTCCGGTTTCTTCTGGATAGCAAAAAAAACAAGCATGGCTAGTGTCTTCCACGATTTCTTCTTGTGCCTTTTGAGCAAACTCTTCTGGCCTTTTTGCTCTTCCAGCCGCAATCACCACCCAATCTCCCGTTACTAAATCTTGTCTTAGCTCTGTGATTTTATTTTTTTTATTTTTTTCTTTTATTTGCATAAATCTTAAAAACACACTACTCACCAAAAATCAATCGTTATTTTTTGATATTATATTTTCCGCCAAATAATCTTGCTCGTGTTTTAAATAAATCCCAAAGAACTTGGAAATAACCATTTGGTCCTGTGAGACTAACGGTTGATCCTGCTTCATTCAACCAGCGCACCGGCATTTGTTTGATTTTAAAACCCAGTTTTTTTGCTAATACCACCAATTCAAAATCAAAACCAAAACGATCCACTACCATGCGACTTGCCACTGCTTCAGCCGCCTTAGCATTCAACATTTTAAATCCGCATTGTGTATCTGGATAACCCCACAGTCCCAGCACAATTCTAATTGCCCAATTCCCCGTATCACCAAATAATTCCTTCCATTTCGCTTGATGAATTTGCACAAAAGCACCCGAGATATCACGAGAGCCCATTACAACATCAAAGCCTTTTTCAAACTCAGGCAAAAAAGTATCAAGATGCGTAATTGAAGTTGATCCGTCCGCATCAAAAAATAAGCGATATTCTCCCACGGCTTCCAATAGCCCTTGTCTCACAACAAAACCCTTGCCATGATTTTCCGAATTTTCAATCACCCTGAAATTTTCAAATCTTTTTGCATAACCTCTCGCCAACTCAGCCGTATTATCAGGAGAGCCATCTACTACAATAACAATTTCATAGCTATATTTTTTGTCTTTGAAATATTTTTCACACTCTTCAAGGTTTACTCCAATTCTTTTGCCTTCCTTATACGCAGGAACAATCACTGATAGATGCACTTTTTTGTTCATAATTTTAATAAAAAAATATTATTTAATCCACTAAAAATAGCATAGCACAAAAAAACAAAAAAAACAAAAAAACTTTTTTATTAACTACTTCCCATCACAAACCCTCGTCCCCTTTATTCTCTCACACCCATCAAAACAATAAACATTATTACAAGTTGATTTTTCACAATCCGGATTATCTCGTTGGCAGGCTTTTGGAGTTGCGGTTGGGGTCGGTGTCGGAGTTGCTACTTGAATTATTTTTTTTCCAATTTCAATCATTATGGAATTAG
>JBAXKA010000036.1:0-10032 GCA_037137555.1 Candidatus Moraniibacteriota bacterium | reverse complement strand
TATTATTCAAACAACGAAAATTAGTGCGAGACTTCAGATGATGCCGATACGTTATGTGAAATAAATTTTTTTCTTTATTAATTTTTTCTCAATCTACTTTTTTAATAAGGAGTAAAAATAAGTTTTTTTAAAAATCTACAGGGAGTAAATAGGAGTTTTTTCTGCTCTGGGAAAGCCGCAGAAAAAAATTGATTAAAAAATTTAAACTTATGACATATATTAAAACTTTTAAACAGTTAAACGAAGGTGACAGTTTAATTGCTGGTGGTAAAGGTGCTTCGCTAGGTGAAATGCTAAATTCTGGCATTCCAGTCCCCGATGGTTTTGTAGTTATAACAAACGGTTTTTTAAAATTTATAAAAGATAACAAACTTGATTCCTTGATAAATACCAATCTAGCCAAAGTCAAAATAAACGATAGCAAGACAATCAGTCTAGCTTCAAATACAATTAGAAAAAATATTCTCTCCAAGACCGTTCCTGCGGAAATCGAAAAAGAAATATTAGAACAATTCAAAAAATTGAATACTGAATTCGTTGCCGTTCGATCATCGGCCACCGCTGAAGATGGCGCCAATGCAGCTTGGGCAGGACAACTTGAAAGCTACCTTAATTCAGATTCAAAAAACCTGATAAACAACATAAAAAAATGTTGGGCGTCTTTATATGCGCCGAGAGCAATATTCTATCGAATCGAACAGGGATTCAAAAATAAAAACGTATCAGTAGCAGTGGTTGTTCAAAAAATGGTGAACAGCGAAAGTTCTGGAATCGCCTTTTCTGTTCACCCTGTCACTCAAGACAATAATCAAATTATCATTGAAGCTGGATTCGGACTCGGTGAGGCAATTGTTGGGGGTGAAATTACACCTGATAGTTATGTGTTTGATAAATCTTTACGAAAGATAGTAAACATAACAGTAAATACTCAGAAAAAAGGATTATACAAATCAAAGAATATTGGCAACACATGGGTGAAAATTAGTGAACCAAAAGCTTCATCGCAAACATTGTCAGAAAATCAAATATTAAAACTATCTGATAATATTTTATGCATAGAAAAACATTATGGTTTTCCTTGCGATATTGAATGGGCGATAGAAAATGGTAAGATTTTTATCGTTCAAAGCAGACCCATCACCACGTTAATGAATAAGGCAACTAATCGAGATAAACTTGATTGGGTAAATTTATTTGAAGTTCCGTTTCGTTTTTCAATTTATTCAGAACTGGGTCTAAAAATTTTTACAAAAAAAAGTAAATACAAAAAATTTCCTGGTTGCAAAAATAATTTTACCATGTTCTACCAATACAACATGGGCATAACCTCATACTTTTTGCGTGATGAAATTAATCAGGCTGGCAAATTGGGAACCGACTCACACCATAATCATGTTTTTATGAAAAACTATTTAGCTGATGGGACAAAATTAGTGGAGAAGATATTAAAATTTAATACTAAAATAATTTCAAAAAAAGCGTATTCGCAAGAAGAAATTTCTAAAACATTCTATGTCTTATGCAATCTTTTTGAAGAATCTTTCGCTCGATACAAGCTGTGCAATGATGAATTTCAAGTCGATGTTTATAATGAAATAAAAAGTTGGTTTAAAAAAAATAACATATTAAACATTGACCTTATACAAGAACTGGCAACACCACACAATTTGACCTCTCTTGACTTGGTAGAATTAGAAATTCTTCAGACATCTAAAAATCTGCTTAATAGCAAGAAAGACCAATTGAAGACAACCGCATCTAGCTTGGCAGAGAGATATTCCGCAATTGGAGGTGGCGCCGAAGGTGGGAAAATTTGGGATAAAAAATATTTTGAAAATGAAATAACAGTAAAGTCTAAAACTTTTACTCTGACTGAACTTGATGACCAAATTTTGAAAATAAAACAAAGAGAGAGTAAATGGCAGGCTGAAAAGAATAGGATATTAAAAGATTTAAAATTGCCTAGTAAACATTGCAAAATATTGGAGCAAATGGCGATGCTAGCTCACCTAAAGTTTGAAATAAGAATTTGCTGGGCATATCTTGATAAAATTACAGAAAAACTTTATAGAATTATTGGAGCTAAATACAACATTCCGCTATCTCAATTAGCTTTTTACGAAACGGGTGATATTAAAAGGCTTATTAAGAATAATGAATTAGTTTTAAATTTAAAAGAACGCAAACTTTCCACTTTGTATATTGTAAAAGAAGGTAAATATTCAACATACTACGGAAAGAATAGTATAGAAACTTTCAACAAGGAAGTAGTAGAAAACGATATTGTAAATTCAGAAATTATTAAGGGACAAATTGCATCGGGTGGAATTGTGACCGGCAAAGCAAGAATAGTATCGCCGCTAAAAAATCAAGAAAAAGAACTGTCCAAGGTTAAAAGCGGCGATGTGCTGGTAACCGGAATGACTCGACCTCACATGCTGCAAGCCATGAAGAAAGCAGTCGCTTTCGTAACTGACGAAGGTGGTATAACCTGCCATGCTGCAATAATTTCCCGAGAAATGAAAAAACCTTGTATTGTTGCAACTCGACAGGCGACAAAAATTATTAAAGACGGAGATATAGTAGAAGTTGATGCTATAAACGGCATTGTAAAAATCATTAAACGAAAAAATAGCTAATTGATTGTAACATATTTATGAAAAATAATTTTGAACAATCGAGACAAAATAATATTTCTGCTGATTATGTCAGACACTCACAAGCGGGGTACAAATCTTATGCTGAATCATTAAAAAATAATCCGACTGCCCCGTTCGATAAAAACGAGCAAGTTATCCCAGATATTACCGAAGGCGGAATGGAGCTCGCTAAAAATGCGGCAAATGAATATTTCAAAGACCTTGACCCAAATAAAACTGATTTATTTTTTGTGTCGAGCAACGAGGCACGAGCGGTGGAAACAGCAAATATCTACCGTGAAACTGCAAAAGAAAACGGTTTCAATGTTATTGTCCCCGAAAACTCTCGAAGTAAAATTTCAGATGAAAATGCTGATGGTGAAATAAGAATTTTAGAAACATTATCATTAAACCATCCAAATATACTTGCCAACATGGCCTTTAGTCCAAAAAAATACCGAGTAGGAATAAATTTTGATAATGTCTCTGATGAAGAAAAAAAACGCTTTGAGCAGGCAACTGCCATTATTGACGCTGAAGATCAGGGCTCATATGCCAAAAATTTCGAAAAATATTCCGAGCAAGTTCAATCAATTTTTCCCGATATAAAATCAGCTCACGATTTGTATACAAGAGAATTTGAAAACATGAAACGCTTATTACGTTTCGCAAATAAAAAAACCCAAGCTAGTAATTTAAACAAAGATGTAAAAATTCTCGCATTCGGACACGAGAACATGTTAATTGAGGCAATAAGAGAAAAATTTCAAGAAGATGGTATCAATAATTGCGAAGTGTTACGCATGAAACTGGCTGACGATGGTTCTACGGAAGGTGAATTTAGAGGTAAAAAAGGCACGCTGTAATAAAATTGGAGATTGGCCTATCTACAAGAAAATAAAATTAAAAATAAAAAAAACCAATAAGGAGTTTTTGATTTCGGTCATTCACCCCGACCCTCTGCCCAAAATCAAAAACAAAAAAACTTATTTTAAAAATAGAATAAAAAAGTAGATTGAGAAAAGAATAATTAGGAATAAAAAAATTTACTACACATAACAACTCATATCTGGTTACAGAAATTTACCTTTAATAATAACTTTCTCTTTCACTTCGTTACAGAGAAATAATAATATTGAGGATAAATTTCTTTCACCCAAATTTTTGAAAGAATAATTAATTACAATAAGGAGTTTCAAAAACTTCAGATATGAGTAACGTTGTGGCGAAATGTCACGCGCTCCGCTTGTTCCATTTCGCCACAACGCGGAGCTATGCGAAGGGGGCTTTCATTTAAAACAGAACTGCCCGTAACCGCCGCGCGCGACACATCGCACAACTCCCGCTATGCGGCGCAACGCCCAAATCCCGATGAGTACATCGGGACTTCGCATAGCTCCGCGTTAGATGAAATAAATTTTCCATTTTGTGGATATAAAAGAGGCTAGCGGCAATTCACGGAATAAAATTTTGCTTTTTCTTTTATTATTTTTAGAGGGGAATAAGGAGTCTTTTTTGCTCCTGGAATCGTAAAAAAGAATTCAATTAAAATACTTATGTCGGAAATCTCTAGACCAGAACAATTTAAAATAGAAAAAATAAAAACAGCTGAAGTAGCTATAAACAATGCCCTTTCAAAATTGAAAAATGTAGGCTTATTTAGCGCTGCCTATCTAGACAAAATTAAATTAGTACTATTTCCCGAGAAAGAAGATAGCTCTGTTTTGGTATACAAAAACGGAAAAATTGAAGAAAAAAAGAAAGAGCAAAGCTATTCTGTTGACAATTTCATGAATGGATTAGAAACAGACTATGTTGGGCTGAATAGCATAGATGATTATGAAAGTTTCAATATGAACGACTTAAATGATCATCAATTTGTCGAAACATTATTTTATAAAGAAAGGCCCTCCTATGATGAATTTGTGGCTCACGAAACTGGTCATAATGTTTTTGATTTAGCATACAAACAAACAGAGGGCGATTTCGAAATATTCGATTTTTTGGATGAAAATGGCAACAAAAAAGGCGAGACGACGGACTGTTCTGAAGACTACAAGAATAAAATCATGGAGAAAATTCAGAAATTATTTGATAAATATGATGTTAAATTATCAATAGCCGAATTTGATCTGCAAAGACAAAAAATAGCAGAAATTTTTGCATTATTGACACAAAGAGAATTTTCTAAAAGATTGGGTACTTTTGAAAAAAATCATGCGAATGTGAACATGGACAAGGCAAAAAAAGTATCATCTGATTTGACAGAACAGGTACATGAATTGAATGTAAAAACTAGAAGAAACATTTCAGTGGATAACTTTTATAGTGAGAATCATATGCTTTCTTTTATTATTGCGCCCATATTGGAACATGAATATCCAGATTTTAATGAAAGGATTAAATTTTTCGAATTAGAAATAGAAGTTTTAAAAAATGAAATTCACTCCTGACCCATAATATGGTAAAATAAAGACAGGTTTCAATTAAACTGAATATTCTATGAAAAAGAAACAAAAAATTATAGTCGGAGGGTTAGATGTTGTAGTCTTCAAGCAGAAAAACGAAGATTATATTTCTTTGACTGATATAGCAAAACATAAAAATTCAGAGGCTGGTCTGGTTATTTCTCATTGGTTGAGCACTCGTTTTGCTATTGAATTCATGGGAATATGGGAAAGGATGAACAATCCTAATTTTAAAGTAACTGAATTCAGTAACTTTAAAAACCAGAGTGGTGCCAATGGATTTGTGTTATCAGTCCAGCAGTGGGTCAATAAAACGAATGCTATTGGAATTTTTGCCACGAGAGGACGCTACAATAGTGGTACTTTTGCCCACAAAGACATTGCCTTCGAGTTTGCTTCATGGATTTCGGCGGAATTCAAGTTTTACCTAATAAGGGAGTTCCAGAGATTAAAGGAAGATGAAAATGACAGGCAAAAGTTAGGATGGAATCTTCAAAGAACGCTGGCAAAAATTAATTATAGAATTCACACTGACGCCATAAAAGAAAAATTGATTCCGCATGAATTAACGAAAGATCAGGCGAATATGAAATACGCCAACGAAGCGGATCTGCTCAATGTGGCATTGTTTGGAATAACCGCAAAAATGTGGCGAGACCAAAACCCAAAGTTAAAAGGAAATATTCGAGATTACGCTCCGATTGAACAGTTGGTGGTTTTATCCAATCTTGAAAGCATAAACGCATTATTGATTCGCGACGGCCTTTCCCAAAAAGACCGAATCTTAAAATTAAATAATACTGCCATAATCCAGATGAAGTCTCTTTTGATAAATGATGGAATAAGAAAGTTGGAATCACCGAAATAAAACACATTTGGTGTTTTGGGCTCGGGCATTCACCCCTTTAATCCCCCTCTGCCCTTCGCCCAAAACGGAAAAAGCAAAATTTTATTTTAGAAATTAATAAAGTTTAGCGTAGCTTTAGGAAATGGAAAATTTACATCGTCTAACAAAGAATATCTGGTTCCAAAATTTTTCACTTTTAGACTTTTCAAATAATGAATGAAAAATTTTCTCTCCCCTATTTTTGCCTTTTTCTCCATTTATATGATAATGTGGAAGCAGGCAAAAACATCAGATATTCTTGACGTTAGCTGAAATATTCCTTTTCTTTTTTGGGCTATCGCCCAATTGTTTTAAAAAATTTTAAAATTTCTTTTTCTTTAATTATAGAGGGGTATAAGGTGTTTTCTCCGCTCCGCTACGAAAACGATTTGTTTATAAGAGGAAAACTGATACAATGCTATTACTTTATTAGAATTTAAAATATGACACAAGTTTTTAATATTAACAATACATACAATAAGTCAATTAACAGAAAAAATCGCGAACATGATTGATGTTCCATGTTACAATTGTAATTTAATGAAATAATAATTTAAATAATATATGTCAAAACTCAACGTAGATCAGAAAACAATATTTGATTTGTTAGCTGATAAAAAATCGGATTTCTTAATACCCGACTATCAACGTCCATACGCGTGGGATGAAGAACAGTGTCAAACACTTTGGGATGATATTTTTACATTCTCTTTTCCAAATGATAATTACGAGGAATTTGATGAAAATGAGGAATATTTTCTGGGATCAATAGTCACTTTTAAAAACGATTACGGCAAATTGGAAGTAATTGACGGACAACAACGTCTCACCACACTCATGCTCATTTTGCGGACTTTCTACGATAAGTTTACTCACATGAACGATCAAAATTCTAAACTTACAAGAGAAAAAATTGAAAAATGTATATGGAAAACTGATACTTTTGGTACTGCGGATAAAAGTTCTTTGAAAATTGACTCCGAAGTTGCGACCGATAACGACAAGGGGGAATTTCTAGAACTTCTTCGCACGGGAATTATTCCAGAAAGAAGTAGGAGTCAGTATATAAACAACTTTAAATTCTTCCAGACCAAAATCGACGAATTCCTAAATAATTTCCCTGCATTTTTTGCATATTTACCAGCACGTATACTTGGCAATTGCATATTGTTGCCTATCGAGGCGGAATCACAGGACACGGCGCTTCGTATTTTCTCTACTCTCAATAATCGTGGCTTACCCCTTTCTGATGCCGATATTTTCAAGGCGCAATTTTATAAACACTATAGTGACGCAGGTCAAAAGGAGTGGTTTATCCAAGAGTGGCGAGGACTGGAAGATGTTACCAGTAAAATTTTCAATCCTAGCTCTGGCTCACCAATGGATGAATTATTTACTCGTTACATGTATTATCTTCGTGCAAAAGAAGGCAATAAGAAAACGACAACGGAGTCTTTGCGTAAGTTCTTTGAGCGGGGCAAATATAAATATCTCAAAGATGACTCTATCATTGGGAATCTAAAATCCCTCGCGCTTTTTTGGGAAAATGTAGCAAGACAGAATAAGGATGTGTTTTCTGAAATCATTTTAAAGAAGTTATTTGTCTTAAATTATGCACCAAATGGTATGTGGCAATACATTACATCTGTGTACTTTCTTAGGAATAAAAATGAAAATGGGATGATAGATAGCGATAAATTTTTGATATTCCTAGACAAAATAACAGCATTTATATTTGCTTATGCCATTACCAATCCAGGTGTCAATGCACTAAGAACTCCGATTTATGCAGAAATGATAAAAATTATTAATGGTAGTGATGTCAGTTTTTCTGAGTCAAAATTTAGCGGAGCACAGGCCAGAAATTTCTTTGAAAATTACAAATTTACAAACCTTAGACCAATAACAAGATCTTTGATCACATGGTATGCTTATACTTTTGAAAATCAGGAATTATTAGACATTAATGAAACGTTTGAATTAGAGCATATTTTCTCGAAAAAACGTCAGGAAATGGAGCAAGGCCTTACAAATGAAGCAAGTCTTGAATCGTTAGGTAATAAAATTCTGCTTGAAGAAAAAATTAACATTAGAGCATCTGACTATAGGTTTGAAGATAAGAAAAAGATTTACAGTGGCGAAATGCGACGAGGTAGAAATAGGGATAGTAGCAAAAACACCGAAATTATTGAAGAAATTATAAAGCGCAACAATTTCGACGAGAGAGACATTATTCAACGCAGTAAAACAATTCTTAATAGATTTTTTGAACTATTGGAAAAAGAAAAATTGATTGGCTAATCAAAAGGAGTTTTGAATTTTGGGCATTCACCCCTAACCCCTCTGCCCAAAATCCAAAACAAAAAACAAAATTAAAATTCTTTTTTAGAGCAATCCCGATTGCTATCGGGATTAAAGTAAAACATGCACATCACATAACACGGCATATCTGGTTACGGCTTTTATATTATTATTTCAAATAAATGAATATCAATAAATACATCTTGGAGCTTACACTTTTTATATGCGGGGCTGTCGTTATGATATTTGAGTTGGTTGGCTCGAGAGTCCTTGGGCCGTACTTTGGAACATCTATTTTTGTTTGGACTAGTCTAATAGGTATTATTTTAGGGAGTTTAAGTTTTGGTTATTATTTTGGTGGAAAAATTTCAGATAAAAAACCAAATCTTAATAGCTTGTCGATAATTATTTTTTTAGCGGCAATTTCTATCGGATTGACGATTTTTATAAAAGATTTTTTACTTACTTATTTGCAAATGCACTTTACAGATATTCGAATAAATTCAGTTTTGGCATCATTAATTTTATTTTCACCAGCCAGTGTGTTACTGGGCATGGTTTCCCCTTATGCTGTTAAACTAAAGATAGAAAATTTAAATACTTCCGGATCAATTGTGGGCAATCTTTACGCAATTTCTACGGCCGGAAGTATCATAGGAACATTTTTATCGGGTTTTTATTTAATTCCGCAGTTTGGCACAAATAAACTGCTACTTATTTTATCAATGACATTAATTTTAATTTCATTGATACTTTCCGCAAAAAAATACACTAAAATAAAACTTTCTATTTTTATTATTTTTATTATTGGCTGGTATGTAGTTATCAGACTTAATCACATATCTCAAGCAAATGGGTTTATTGATATTGATACTATATATAATCGTATTTGGATTTATAATCACAACGACTCAAAAACAAATAAATTAGTCAAAATAATGGGGGTAAATAATGAAAATCAGTCATCGATGTTTTTGGATAATGATGAATTGGTCAATGAGTACACGAAGTATTACCATCTAGCAAAACACTTCAATCCTAATTTTAAAAAAACATTAATGTTTGGTGGTGCAGGCTATTCATATCCGAAGGATTTTTTACTTAAATATCCCAAAGCAACAATTGATGTTATCGAAATCGATCCAAAAGTTACTGAACTTGCAAGAACATATTTCAAATTAACAGAAAATTCTAGGCTCAATATTTATCACGAAGATGGGCGAGTCTATTTAAATAAAACGCAAAAAAAATATGATGTAATTTTTGGTGATGCCTTTAGCTCGCATTATTCATTGCCTTACCAACTGACAACGAAGGAGGCCGTTCAAAAAAAATATGATATATTAAATGATAATGGAGTTATCATTATAAACATTATCTCGGCAATTAAAGGTGAAAAAGGAGAATTTTTAAGGGCAGAATATGCCACCTACAAAAATATTTTTCCGCAGGTTTATTTGTTTCCCGTTCAAGAACCTAATAATAGCTACATGGTTCAGAATATAATATTAATAGCATTGAAAAATAAAAAAAATCCCGAATTTACGAATACTGACCCCGAATTAAACGAACATCTTCAACACTTGTGGGAAAAAGAAATATATCTGGATTTACCAATTTTAACTGATGATTATGCACCAGTGGATTATTATATGAGCAAAGCAATTTAAGAATCCCCGCCCGCAAAAAAAATATCCGTTTTTTATTTAGTGTTTTTATTTTTAAAATACTCATCAAC
>JBAXKA010000035.1:0-10237 GCA_037137555.1 Candidatus Moraniibacteriota bacterium | reverse complement strand
TGCGCCTTCGCTCGCATGCGACCATTTGCCCTAAAATTATTTTCTCCCGAGAAAACTATTTCTAGTGCCACTCTCGCACATCGTCAACTGTATCGTTTCCGGCATCATCGATCCAAAACTATTTTAATTATTCAAGAAGACTGGAAGCATAGTAAATTTTGGCCACTAAAAGAATTTTTGGATCTCGTGCCAGTCGAATGTCCACATCAATATTTTCAAGAAGGCTCGCGTGCATCAGAAACTCCGCTGATGTTTAGTAAAACTGAAATGATTGTGCGAAGCAAACATAATTTTGCGAATAAAATGGCTAAATTTGTTTTGGAATCAGTGGAGGAGTCGAAAGATCGCCATGACGCCTTGCAAAGATTTATGCTCGCCAATGATTCCGTTACGATTGCCACCGAAGTGCCGATTTATCTTCGCCGAGAAGATTTGGCGCATATGCAAACGCAATTGGGTTTTGAATTGTATAAAAAACCACCTGCTAACAAGGGTAGAGACACATTGCAATGTGTCTCTACGGGCGGTGAAAAATCCAAACCTGAACTGGAAAAATTTTCTATTGAAGATTTGCCAAAATTAATTACCGGCCACATTGATTTCGTGCAAGTGCGAAACGGTCAAATTCATATTCTGGATTACAAACCAAATGCGGCGAAAGAACGACCAATCGAACAATTGACAATTTATGCACTGGCGCTTTCCCGCTTGACCGGACTAAAAGTTTTTAATTTTAAATGTGCCTGGTTTGATGAAAAAGACTATTTTGAATTTTTCCCTTTACATGTGGTCTATAAACCCAACAAAAAACGCAAGCGCAGAAATATTACAACGATTGAAGGGAATTATAAATTGAATGATAATCAAAAAAAAGTGGAAAATATTCGTCCCAGTTTAAATTGATGTAGAGACGCCCCTATGGTGCGTCTTTATTTTGCGGGCATTAAATAATAAAAATTTATGTATCAAAAAAATTACACAAATTATAATCAAAAATCTTTTAATCCCAAGAAAATCGTCAAGCATTTTACTGATTTGGAAGTCTATCAAAAAGCCCTGGAAGCTAGCGTTTTTATCGCTAAAAATTTGGTAACGCAGGGTAGAGACACATTGCAATGTGTCTCTACGGACAATAATATTTTCACCGAAACAAAAAATTATATTTTAAAAAACATGACCGCCTTAGCATTATCTATTCCACATCTCATTGCTGAATCGCATTCTTGTCGTTTCGGATCAAGCGATCAATGCCTTTTGATTTTAGACAAAGTGATGCTCAGTTGCAACAAAATGGTCGTCTATCTAGAACAAGCGCGCGACATCTGCGATACCGGCATAGAATTGACGCAATTTGAAGAACAAACTAAAAAATATTTTTATATTCGCCAAAAAGTCTTGAATTTGCAACGGGTTTGGCGGAAATATATTGAAGTGGCGAAATTGGAGGGGAAATAAATATCAAAAAATAAAAAATGTGCTATAATAAACTCATGAGTTTTTTCAATAAAAAAATAAACAAGAATATTTTTTAGTTAGTTTGGAGAAAATAAAGAAGATGTCTAATATTAAAAAAAGATTTGTTTGTCGGCAGACTTGATATTTAACCAATTTGTTGCTATAATTTTATTATGGAAACATTAAGAAAAAATAATCTTTTTTGGGATATTGATCAGGAAAAATTGGATCCGAAAAAATACGGCATTTTTGTAGCTAAACGTATTTTGGAAAAAGGCAATACAGACGATTTGGACTGGGCACTTCAATTTTATGGTCAAGATTTTATGGTGGATGTTTTTCAAAAAAATAGCGACAAATTTGATTCCAAGTCGAACAATTTTTGGTATTTATATTTTAATCTAAATAAATCCGAATGCATCCAGAAGCAATTAACAAAAAAACAAAGTCCATTTTGGCTAAGATAGCCAAGTTGGATTTTATTGACAAATTTTATCTTGCCGGTGGGACAGCACTGGCAGTTCAAATTGGTCATCGTGAATCAGTCGATCTCGATTTTTTTTCGTATACAAAATTTTCTGTGCATAAACTCAAGCAGGAGCTTTCTATAGCAGGAATTTTGGCTGTGGATTATGAAGACGAGGACACATTAGTTGGAATGTTGGATGATGTTAAAATTAGCTTTTTCCATTATAGCTATGAGCAGAGTTATGTCTTGGTAAAATTCGAAGATATTTTTTTAGCTTCAGAGCAGGATATTGCGGCAATGAAATTAGATACAATTTCTGCACGAGGAAGTAAAAAAGATTTTGTCGATATCTATTTTTTATTAAAAAAATATTCATTAAATCAATTGGTTGAATTTTTTGAAAATAAGTATAAAAATATTCAATATAACAAGTTGCATATATTGAAAAGTTTGGTTTATTTTGATGATGCCAACGGCGATCCTGATCCTTTAATGTTGGTTGATTTTGATTGGAATGAGACAAAATCTTTTATCGAGAAAATAGTTAAGCAATATTGTGCTTAATCTGTGGTTATTTTTTGTTTGGAGAAAATAAAGAATTGGTCTATTATGAAAATAGAGGTATTTAATTTTTTTTAGTTTATTATTATCACTATGAAAATCGCTATTTCCTATCCGCCTTTGAAATCCAAAAAAGGCATTGCTTGTCTTGGTCAAAATCGTCAGTTTCAATGGTTTAATGCACCAACTTTTATTTATCCAGTTATTCCAGCTTATGCTGCTTCGTTGCTTGGGAAAAATGGTTATGAAGTTTTTTGGGATGAAGGAATTGCCGAAGGTCTTAGTTATGAGGAATGGAGAAAAAGAATTGTGATTGAAGCGCCAGATTTAATTGCGATTGAAACGAAAACCCCAGTTGTTAAAATGCACTGGCAGATTATTGCGAAATTAAAATTGGAATTGCCTAAGGCAAAATTTGTGTTGATGGGCGATCATGTAACCGCTTTTCCGGAAGAAGCAATGCAAAATTCATTGGCGGATTTTGTAATTGCTAGTGGTGATTATGATTTTATGCTTTTGAATTTAGCTAATCATCTGAAAAATGGTGAAATATTGGAAGGTGGATTTTGGTTTCGTAATGGCGAAGGAAAAATTGCTAATTCCGGTTCGGCGGATTTATCAAAACATAATTTAAATGATTTGCCCTTGATTGATCGTGAACTGACAAAATGGAAATTGTATGCCTATAAAAATGGCAATTTTAAATATACGCCTGGTGCTTATATGATGAGCGGGCGAGATTGTTGGTGGGGCAGATGCACTTTTTGTGCTTGGACAATTCTTTTTCCTGGGAAAAATTTTCGCACAATGTCAGCGCATAAAGCATTAGACGAAGTGGAAAATTTAATCAAGCTTGGCGTGAAAGAAATTATGGAAGATTCCGGTTCATTGCCAATCGGTGATTGGTTGATAGAATTTTGTAATGGTATGATTGAGCGAGGTTATCATAAAAAAATTACAATGAGTTGTAACATGCGAATTACGGGCATACGCGATCCAAAAATTTGGGCATTAATGAAAAAAGCTGGATTTCGTTTTGTGCTTTTTGGTTTGGAATCGGCTAATCAAGAAACACTTGATCGGATTGATAAAAATCTTAAGGTGGAAGAAATTGAGCCGGGATTAAAACTTTGCAAAGAGGCTGGACTCGAGCCACATATTACAGCGATGATTGGCTATCCTTGGGAAACAAAAGAAATGGCGGAGCGGACGATTGCCTTGGCTAAAAAACTTTTCAAAAAAGGTTTTGTGGACACACTGCAAGGCACGATTGTGATTCCTTATCCTGGAACGCCATTGCATAAATATTGCCTAGAAAATGATTTGTTGTTGACCAAAGATTATGCCCATTACGATCAAAGAGAGATGGTAATGAAAGCACAAATCAGTTCGCAAGAAGCCAAAAATTTAGTGCAAGGCTTATACAAATCTTTTGCTAGCCCGCAATTTATTTGGCGTAAATTAAAATCTATTCGTAATTTTGAGGATATTAAATTTTTTTGGATGGCTGGTTGGAAATTATTGGGACATTTGATGGATTTTTCTAAATCAAAAAAATAAGTTTGCTAGAATTGTAATATGGAAAATGATTTACCGACAATTAGTGTTTGTATGGCGACGCTTAATGCCGAAAATGTTTTGGAAGAATGTCTGTTTCTTTTAGCGTCTCAAGATTATCCCAAAGATAAAATAGAATTACTTGTGGGTGATGGCGGATCAACTGATTCAACGAGAACAATTGTGAAAAAATATGGAGGAAAAGTTTTTGAAAATTTCTTGAAGACTGGAGAATCGGGAAAAGCGGTGGCATTGCGAGAAGCTAAAAACGAATTAGTTTTGATTTTGGATTCAGATAATTTTTTGCCAGATAAACAGTGGTTGCGAAAAATGGTTGGGCCTTTTCTCGACGGGGAAATTAAATTATCCGAACCGCTAAAATATACATGGAGAAAGTCAGGTGGTTATATTGAACGATATTGTGCATTGATTGGCATGAATGATCCAGTGTGTTTATTTCTGGGAAATTATGATCGCTGGAATTATTTAACGCAAAAATGGACAGCTGTTCTACATGAAGAAACAGAGTTGCCAGATTATTTGAAAATAAAATTGACCAAAGCGGGCATTCCTACAGTCGGAGCGAATGGCACAATCTTTCGCACTGATTTTCTAAAAAAGATCAATACGGGAAAATATCTTTTTGATATTGATGTAATTGCCAAAGAAATTACAGAAAAAGGTTTTATTTATATCGCCAAAGTCAAAGTGGGAATTATTCATACTTTTTGCGAAGCCAACTTTGGTAAATTTATTAAAAAACAACAAAGAAGAATCAAGGATTATACTTTTCATAAAAAAAACAAATCGCGGGTTTTTAATTGGAGCAAATTTGAAATTGGCGGTGATTCGTCATGGGGATTGTTGAAATTTATAATTTATACACTATTAATTTTTCCCTTGATGATTCAAGCCTTGATTGGTTATTCTCGAAAAAAGGATGTGGCATGGTTTTTCCATCTACCGGCTTGCTGGGTAACTTTGATAGTTTATGCAGTGGGAAAATTCGTGGGAATTTTTAGTCAAGCAGAGATGAGTCGAAAAAATTGGAAACAATAATAGAATGTGCTAAGATGATAACAAGTTAAAAAATAAGCAAGAATATTTTTAATGTTTCTCAAAAAACTGGAAATTAATGGGTTTAAATCTTTTGCCACGAAAACAGTGTTGGATTTTTCGGTGTCTGCCAATAATGATGGCGTTCGTGGAATAACTGCCATTGTTGGTCCTAACGGATCGGGCAAATCCAATATTGCTGATGCGATGCGTTGGGTGATTGGGGAGCAATCAATGAAAAATCTACGCAGTAAAAAATCAGAAGATATAATTTTTGCCGGATCAGGAAAAAAAGCAAAATTGGGCAGTGCCTTCGTAACACTTTATTTTGATAATAGTGAAAAACGATTGCCTTTGGAATTTGATGAAGTTTCTATTTCGCGAAAAATTTTTCGTAGTGGTGAAAGTGAATATTTAGTTAATGGTTCGAAAGTGCGATTGCAAGATATTGTGGATATTTTGGCCAAAGCAGGCGTGGGAAAAGAAAGTCATGCCATTATCAATCAAGGCATGGCGGATTCCGTGCTTAATGCGACGCCACTGGAAAGAAGATTTGTAATTGAAGAAGCGGCGGGAGTGAAGCAATATCAAATAAAAAAAGAACGATCATTACGCAAACTAGAAACAACTAAAATAAATTTAGTGCGCGTGGGAGAATTGATTGAAGAAATCCGACCACATCTCAAAGTGCTTAAACGGCAAGCGGAAAAAGCTGCTCAAAGTGAGGTTGTGTCAAAAGAGTTGAAAGAAAAACAAACTAAATTATATACCTATCTCTGGAATAAATTTAATGCCGACAAAATAAATTTAAACGAAGAAAAAGATACACTGGGTGCCAAGATGAATAATATTCAAAGAGAAGCGGACAAGCTTTTGGATGAGGTAAATCGGCGTTCAAAAGAAGAAAAAACAAATGAGACGCTCGTGGAATTAGAAAAAATTCAAAGAGAAAAACGCGGTAAGCTAAATGAGTTAGAACGAGAATTGATTATTTCAGAAGGACGCATTGAATTGGAAAAAGAAAAACAAAAAAGTATTCGCATCATTGAAGAGATTAAAATACAAAGTCAACCCGTGGATTTAAGCTATATCAAGGGCAACTTGGAAGAAATTAGACGCGATCAAGAAATCCTAGTACAAAAATTAAATGTGGCCAATGATCTTTCGGCACTGGAAGCTGTGCGCGAATTGGCACGCAAAATTCAACAAAAATTAACTGAGTTAAGAGGTGATATTGAAAGAGGCAAAAAAGATAGTCCGATGCCAGAAAAAAAAGTTGCCCCAAAACCAGTGGAAATAATTGTTCCGGTTGATTCGGAAGCAATTATTAAACTTAAGGTGCGAGTTGAGCAAGTGCATAATGAAATGCAAACGCTGGAACAAGATTTGCAAAAAATTGTCAGAGAGATTCAAGCGGAGATTGCACTGGATCGCAATAAGCGACAGCAATTTTTTCAAATTGAACGAGAGTTGCGTTTAAAACAAGATGAGACAAATGCTTTCAAGGATAAATATAATGAGTTTAAAATTTCTTTGGCAAAAATTGAAGTGCGGGAAGAAGATTTGCGGGGACGGATCTTGGAAGAATTAAAAATAGAAGCGGATCTTTTAAATAAAACACTTGAAGTCGTCGATCAATTTTCACTGGAAAGAGAAATTGCTAAATTGAAATTTCAAATGGAACAAATTGGCGGAATTGATCCTTTGGTTGTGACGGAATATGACGAAACCGAAAAACGCTTTAATTTTTTGACGACTGAATCGCAAGACCTGGAAAATGCACTTGTATCTTTGCGTGAAGTGATCAGAGAAATGGAGAAAAAAGTCAATGAGAAATTTCACGAGACTTTCGATGAAATTAATAAAGAATTTTCTAAATATTTTCGCATTATTTTTGGCGGTGGCGATGCGCATCTGACAAAAGTAAAAATAAAAACACGCCGAACACTTGAGGGCGATGAAGATTTAATAAATTCGCAAACCGACAAAGATGAAGATGACGATCAAGCAGAAATTGGCATTGATATTACCGCTTGTCCGGCGGGCAAAAAAATCAGTAATCTCTCAATGCTTTCCGGAGGAGAACGCTCGTTGACATCCTTGGCATTGTTATTTGCAATTATCGCCCATAATCCACCGCCATTTTCTATTCTTGATGAAGTGGAGGCAGCATTGGACGAAGCTAATTCTAAACGCTTTGGACGAATTATTCAAGAACTTTCTGACAGAACGCAATTTGTAATCATAACGCATAATCGTGAAACAATGCGTCAAGCCGCTTTGCTTTATGGCGTTACGATGGGAGAAGACGGAATGTCAAAATTACTTTCAGTGAAAATTGATCAAGTGGGGAAAGGCGGGAAAATAATTGGGTAGGTTGATTATAATGAGTATAAATATTATAGACAAAACCAGATAATTATGTTAATCTTTGGATATGTCAAAACAACAAATAGTCAAAATTTTAAAGAGTTTTCAAGAATCCCCCGCGAAAAGCAAAATGCGGCGGGACTATTTCGGTATGTTTGCTCAAAAGATGGTGTATAGAACAACTAAAAGCGAGAATCCAGAGGTGACTCAAAAAATGGTAGAAAAAGTTTTACAAAAAGCCTAAGCTTTAAATATAATGGTAAAACATAAAGGCGAAACTAGCTATAAAGAAACGATCTTTGGCATTATTCCGCGATCCAAATTAATTCCCCTAGAGATTGAAGGAATTAAAAAGGCGTGGGATTTTGTTTTGCAGAAAAAGGAAAAAAATAAATTGCCATTAACCACTGAATTCATAAAAAAAATTCACAATGTTGGTTTTGGTTGGATTTTTCCGAAAATGGGAGGAAGATATCGAAATATTGAGGTTAAGGTTTCGAAACATATTCCTCCAAACTTTTATCTTGTGCCACAGTTGATGATTGAATTTGTCATGGATTTACAAATCAGAATAAAACATTTGCCAGAAATTGAAGAGGAAAATTTTTTAGACGAACTAGTTTCTTTCATCGCTTGGGCACATCACAGATTTTCTTGGATTCATCCATTCCAAGATTATAATGGTCGTGTTGGTCGACTGCTTAATAATGTAATTTTACTCAATCTCGATCTGCCACCAATCGAGCTAAGAGTTGAGACAACCTCGGGAAGAAATAATTATATCAAAGCTTTGCAACTTGCAGATAATCATAATTATTCAGAGTTAGAAAAAATAATCAAAACAGCAATAGAAGAATCTGTAAAAGAATTAGCTTCAGGGAAAATTTTATGCTAAAAAAAAACACGAAAATATTTTATTTTTTGGCTGTTTTAATTCTTGCCACGGGAATTTTTTTGCGTTTTTGGAATTTAGGTTCAGTTCCTCCCGGTATTCAATATGATGAAGCTTACAACGGCATCAATGCGATTGGTGCGTTGGAGTCAGGGGATTATAAATTATTTTATCCGGAAAATACTGGACGAGAAGGTTTGCATATTAATGTGATCGCTATTTTTATTAAACTGTTTGGTGTTAGCAGTTTTTCTTTGCGCATTGCTAACGCACTTTGGGGCTCGCTAACGCTGATTGGTTTTTATTTTTTGCTTCGCGAGCTGAAGCTTTCACGCCTTTCAATTTTGCTGGGAACATTTATGTTGGCATTTTCTTTTTGGCATTTAGATTTTTCACGCACCGCATTTCGGGCAATCCTTGTTCCACTTTGTCTCATTTGGTCGATTTATTTTCTCTTGCGTGGTCTAAATAAGAAAAAAATTTATCTATCTTTTGCCCTGGCAGGTATTTTTCTGGGGCTAGGTTTTTATTCTTATATTGCTTTTCGTGTCGCCCCATTGATCTTTATTATTCTTGGTGTTTGCTACGCATTATTTGAAAAAAAGTGGCTCGCTCGAAACTGGAAAATTATTTTAGTTTTTATTTCGGCAAGTATTATTTGCGCTTTGCCAATTCTCGGTTATTTTTATGCGCATCAAAATGATTTTTGGTTCAGAAGTCAGGCGGTTTCTGTTTTTAATTCTGCAAAATTAACCACGGGTCAAGCGTTAGCGAAAAGTCTCTGGATTCATTTGCAAGCTTTTTTTGTGCATGGCGACAGTAATCCACGACATAATTATAATAATCAGCCACTGATTCCAGCTGGCTGGGTTGCTTTTTTTGTGCTTGGTTTTATTATTAGTCTAAAAGAAATTGTTGAAAATATTTTTAAGCATATTAAAAATAAAATTCATTTTAAACCGTCAGGATTATTTTATCCGGCTATTTTAGCCCAAAGTATTTTTTGGGTAATGTTGATTCCGGGCATTTTAAGTATTGAGGGTATTCCACATTCTTTGCGTATTATCGGAGTGATTCCTGGGGTTTTTCTTTTTTGTGTTTTTCCCTTGGAATATATTTTAAAAATTTATCGTAAAATGCGTGATTCTCAGGATGTCGCCTTGCAAACAAAAGGAACTAATTTAACCTTAACTTTGATGTTAGGATTAGTGGCGGTGGTTGTGGTCAGTGGTTTTTTCCAGGTGTATGTTTATTTTGGACTTTGGGCAAATGATTTGCGAACAGCCGGAGGATTTGAAAGGAAATTATATTTGATGGGAACTTTAATTAACAAAATTGATGTACATAAAAATAATTATATAATCACAGCCTACAACACAGCGATCTATCAAAATGGAAAAACTTCCAGCCTTAAAACGACAGAATTTATGGCTTATCCTAAAATTAAAAGTTATCAATTTTATCGCCCGACAGATGGATTAAATAATATTTCTTGTGAAGATATTCAGCTTGTTTTTCAAGAATCTGATCAATGGATTCGGGATCAATATCGTTCAAAATGTCCTAACTTAATCACAGATAAGTATGCGTTTGATGAGAATAAATATATTTTTTATGTTATGTCAGTTCGACAATAGTGATTTAATCTGATAGACTGGGTTTTGAACATTTCGGCCTCATCGTCTAACGGCTAGGACATCAGGTTCTCATCCTGGAAATAGGGGTTCGATTCCCCTTGAGGCTACTAGTAATAATAAAAACAGTATTTTTTAGTCAACATTTAAGCTAAAACCGATTTCATTGTATTAGACAAGACTGTCTAAGTATAATCTAATCATCATATGAGCTTGAAGCTGTCTTTTTCATAAAAAGCCCTA
>JBAXKA010000034.1:0-10308 GCA_037137555.1 Candidatus Moraniibacteriota bacterium | reverse complement strand
GCATTGGGAGTTGCTTGGATAATTTTTTATGGATGTGGTAGGATTTAAAAGTTAATTGCAATTCAGATTAGAATTTAAGCTTCAAAAACAAAAAACTTAATCCGTTAAGCAAATTAAATTTTTATGAAAATTATATCAATTAATCCAGGGCATAATGCAACCGTTGGCTATTTCGAAAATGGCGAATGCAAATGCATTCATCATGAAGAAAAATTCAATAATCAAAAAAATTATTTGGGGTTACCGTTGGAAAGTTTGAAATATCTCCAAAAAACAATTGATTTCAACGCTGTTGATTATTTTGTTTTTCCTGCGGCAGATGTGCTTTATCTCACCACTGACAAAAAAGACGGGAGTTTTATTGAAAATATCAGCAGAACAAATAAGCTGAGAAAGATTTATGATTATCTTGAATATAAAACCAGACTTAAAATTATTTTTACATCATTGCGTAATTTTGTGCTTTTTTATCTCATCAATCCTGGTGCGAAGAAAAGTTTGGAAAGATTTTTATTGAACGAATTTCAGATTCCCAAAGAAAAGTTGATTTTTGTCGATCATCATCTTTGTCATTGCCTCTCGCCTTTTTTCTTTTATGGATTGGCGGATTTGCAGGAGGATTTTCTTTTGATGTCGATGGATGGTGCTGGTGATTTTTCTTTTTCTAAAATTTATCAGTATGATCATAAGAAAAGAATATTTAAGTTGATTGCCAATAGTTCTTTTGATGCATCGCTTGGTCTTTTTTATTCCGAGGTAACTAAATTTTTGGGCATGAAGCCTAACGAGCATGAATATAAGGTGATGGGATTGGCCGCTTATGTGAGCAATGAAAAATATTATAAAGCGATTTATGATAAAATGGCAAAAATTATTTGGCTCGACGAAAAAAAGCTCACTTTTCATTCTAAGTTTAATTTAAATGTCGCAAGTCTTTATCTCAAAGAAAATCTTTTTTGTGAGCGATTTGATAATGTTTCGGCAGCGATTCAAAAATTAACAGAAGATCTGGTGCTTCGCTGGATCGAGGTTTCTATGAAAAAAACTGGTATAAAAAATATTGCGTTGAGTGGTGGAGTTTTCATGAATGTGAAAATGAATCAAAAAATAGTTGAGTTGTCAGAAATTAAAAAAGTTTATTTCCAGCCATCTTGTGGCGATGATAGTGCGATTATTGGTGCTGTGGCTAAAGTATTTTTGGATAAAAAAGTTCCCTTAAAGCCAATCAACACAATGTATCTTGGGCATTATTATTCAAACAGTGAGGTGGCAGAATTTTTTCAAAAAACTGAGCAGGCAGAAAAATATAAGATTGAATACTTTGAAGATATCGAGAAAAAAATTGCTGAGATGCTTGCCAGTTCAATTATTATCGCGAGATTTAAAGGGGCTTGTGAATGGGGAGCAAGAAGTCTTTGCAACCGTGCGATATTGGGCAACGCTAAGGATTTGAAAACTTTTTTTGAAGTGAATGATTTAATCAAAATGCGTGATTTCTGGATGCCTTTTGCTCCGACAATTTCAGAAGATTGGGCAGGGCGATATGTGAAAAATTGGGATAAAATAAAAACTAAGACATACGATTCAACAAAATATATGATTATGACAATGGAATCAACCACGCTCGCTCAAGAACATTTGCGAGCAGCTATTCATCAAAAAGATAAAACTTTGCGACCACAAGTGGTTAGTGCTATTGATAATCCCGAACTGCATAAACTGCTAAAATATTATGAGCAGTTGACCGGAATGGGTGGAATTATGAATACCTCACTTAATATACATGGCTATCCGTTAGTGGCAACATTGGAGCAAGTTGTTTTCACTATGGAAAATTCCGGATTAAAATATATTGCGGTGGAGAATTATTTGGTTAGTAAGAGATGATTGTGAAATTGGAAATATTTTTTTAGTAGTAAGATAGACAAGTAAAGTAGACATTTGACAGTGCTTATTAAAAAAGGTATAATTTCAGTATAATATTAAATTTAATAATTAAGTGAAATATCAAGAATTTAGAAAATCCATAAAAAGGCCTATTTTCAGCTATTTGGATATCTGGACGCAACGCCTTCCAGTTTTTCAATATCAACTATCTTCTTGGAAGAAGAAAGGCTATATAAGCAGTCTCAAGCGAGGATTGTATTTTTTTTGTGATAGAAAGGAAATAATTCGTTCCGAGGAGGTTGCTTTTTTCCTTTATGAGCCAAGCTATATTAGTCTAGAATCAGCACTAAGTTTTTATGGCATTATTCCTGAGATTGTTTATGCTACCACTTCTATTTCAACCAGAGTAACTAGAAAATTTTCTAATAATTTTGGGGAGTTTATCTATCGCCAAATAAAGCCAGCACTTTTTTTTGGGTATATTCCTTTTGAAACTATTGCTGGAAAGTATTTATTAGCTGAACCAGAAAAAGCTTTTTTAGATTATATCTATTTCAATCTTGGTAAGTTAAATTTGGAAGGAGATATTGCGGAATTGCGTTTAAATCAGGAGGGGATAAATAAGCTTGACCAAAAAAAAATAAAGCAATACTTAAAAGAGTTTAATATTAAAAAAATGTATCGGATTGTCGAAACATTGATAAAATAATGCTAACCATTGAACAATTAAAAAAGTATTATTCCGAAGAAAGAAATGTATCCTTGCGAAACTTGCTGGTGGAGTATCTTCAACATGAGGTACTCGATTCTATTTATAAACAAAAAGAAAGTGCTAGCTTGAGTTTTATGGGTGGAACAGCTATCCGGATAGTCTATAGTGGGAACCGTTTTTCCGAGGATTTGGATTTTGATAATTTTGGTTTGGATTTTTCTGATTTTGAAAAACTACTAGGAAAAGTGGTTGAAGATATGAGAGTAAAGGGTTTTCAAATTGAATTTAGGTTGGTGGAGAAAGGTGCCTATCATTGTCATATTAAGTTCCCACATATTTTGCAGAGTTCTGGAATCGAATCGGCTCCGGGGGAAAAAATTTTAATCAGAATTGACACAGTCAAGAAAGAAAAAATTTTTATTCCAGAGATGAAAATATTAAACAGGTTTGATATTTATCGAAATATTTTAGTTAATCCTGTGGAAATTATTTTAGCTCAAAAATTAATCACTATCTTGGAGCGTAAGCGTGAGAAGGGGCGGGATTTTTATGACACTAGCTATTTGTATGGAAAAACTCAACCAGATTTTGCATGTATCGAAAAAACACTTGGTATCGGTCGGGCGGATTTTGTCAAAAAATTATTAAAGCATTGTGATGGTCTGGATTTTAATTATTTAGCAAAAGATGTCGCACCCTTTTTGCTTGATGCCCAACAGTCAATAAGAGTTTTGGAGTTTAATAATTTTATCAAAAGCCAGTTTTGATTTGAAGAAATGGATAAGGAGGTTGGAATCGGTAAAACTGCTATCGGAAATAATTTGGAGAATAGTTGCCTAGGGGGGTCTTTACAGGACTGATTATAAATGTTATGTTTATGATTAGTCGAGTAATTATAAGTTAAATTTATGGAAAAAGACCTTATTTTAAGGGAGATTATTGACCAGAATAAACACTGGAAAGGTGATAGTTTGTTTTTCGAACATCAAAAGCATAAAAGAAAGCTTTTTTTTGAGTTGCTTAAATATCTGCCAGAAAGACAAATGCTTTCAATAGTTGGGCTGAGAAGAACAGGAAAGACGATTCTCTGCAGAGCATGCTTTGATTGAAGTAAAATATACAAATTCATTAAGGTGGAATGATTTAAAATTTGCGGACAAGGTTGCAAAAAAGATATTCAAAACAAAATACTTAGTTTATTCAAAGGAAGATTTTGGGATTGACGAGAGCAAATTGGTTATTCCTTGTTTTTTGATTAAGGGTTAATTTTTTAGCACATTGGACATTGGAAGGTGCTTGTGTAATTTTTTGTTTGTGTGGTAGAGTTTAAAAGTTGAGAAAAAGTGAATTAATAAAAAAATATGAATTTTAAGGAATCGGAGAAAATTGAATTAAAAAAAACTTTTTCTGAGTGGAAAGAGGCAATAATTGCTCTTTGTGCTTTTGCTAATAAAAAAGGCGGAAAGGTTATTATTGGTATGAGCGATGATGGCGTGGCAAGTGGAATTCAAGTTGGAAAAAATACGATAGAAGACTTCGCAAATAAAATAAAAAATAATACTGATCCAATTTTATATCCATCTATAAATGTCAAAACATTTGGTCTTGGAGAGATTGTGGAAATAGAAGTTTCTGAATCTGATAATAAGCCGGTATTTGCTTTTGATCGAGCATATATTAGAGTGGGTAAAACTAATCAAAAAATGGCTCAATCTGCGGTGAGAGAATTGATTAAGCGATATGCATTGTCTGATTTTGATAAAATGTACTTGGAAAAAGAGATTCAAGAAATAGAACTTGATGATAAGCTTATTGAAAAAATAAGCAAGGAATATTATGGAATAAAAACGATTTCCTCGATTGATTTTTTAAAAAAAATAGAGCTGGCAACTAAAAATAAAATTACAAATGCCGGTTATCTTTGTTTTGTGAAAAACAATACTGAAATCTATAATGCCACCGTGAAAGCGGCGAGATTTAAGGGTCAGAATGTAGTTAAATTTTTAGATGAAAAAAACTTCGATGGAAATATTGTTCATTCCGTTGATCAAGCGATGGATTTTATTAAAAGACATATCAATACTGAGTTTGTTATCACGGGAAAGCCAAAGCGAGATGAGGTTTGGGATTATCCACTCTTGGCTTTGCGAGAAGCGGTTATCAATGCTTTGATTCATCGAGACTATAATGATCCAGGAAATATTCAAATCAGAATCTTTGATAATTCACTTGAAATTTGGAGTCCGGGGCTTTTGCCTAAAGAGATTGAGATAAAAAATATTCTTACAGAAAATAGGTCTATTCCACGGAATAAAAAACTAGTGGAGATTTTTCATAAAATCGAGCTGGTTGAAAACTGGGGAACGGGTTTTCAAAGAATAGTTAGGGAGTGTGAAAAAAATGGCAATAAGATGCCTGATTTTTCTGAAAAAGTAGGCGCTTTTGTGGTTGCGTTTAGCAAGAGAAAGGAAAATGTCCCTGAAAATGTCCTTGAAAATGTCCTTGAAAATGTCCTTGAAAATGTCCCTGAAAACAGAGATGGTTTGATTTGTCAGTTAATAAAAAAAACCTCAACTATTACAGCTACGGAGTTGGCGAAAAAAATAGGTGTAAATGAAAAAACAATCAAACGGAATATTGAGAAGCTTAAAAAAGAAGGTCGCATCAAACGCATCGGTCCGGACAAGGGTGGACATTGGGAGGTTTCGCAGTAGAATTAAAACCGAAAATTTTGTTTTAGATTATGGATATAAAAACAGTACAAGAAATTATTAAAAATGGTGAAAACGAAAAAACCGAATTCAAGGAGAATTTTTGTGATGAAGTGATTGAAACTTTAACAGCAATGGCTAATTCGGTTGGCGGAGATTTTCAAGGAAGTGGGATTAATTGAGAAATATGGGAGCGGCGTGAAAAGGGCGGTGGCTGAAATTGTGAATTATAATCTGCCAAAACCAGAAATCAAAGAAATTTCCGGTGGAATCAATGTGGATATTTTTGCGGAAACCAAAGACCTAGAAAAAGACACTGCAAAAGACACTGCAAAAGACACCGTAAAGGACACTGTAAGATTATCAAAAAATGAAGAATTGATGGTTGACATAATGCGCAAGAATCCCGTTATAACAGCCGATGAGTTGTCAGAAAAATTAAGGATTAATCTGAGAAATACGAAGAAAAATATTGCCAAGCTAAAAGAATCTAGTGCAATTCAGCGCATCGGTCCAGACAAAGGTGGACATTGGAAGGTGCTTGTGTAGTTTTTTGTTTGTGTGGTAGAATTAAAAAGTTGAGAAAGTTAATTAATTTTTTTGTGATTTAATAAAAATGATAAAAGAAATAAATATTTTAAAAGATTCAGTGATTCTTATCACAGGAGGAACGGGTTCTTGGGGGCATGAATTGGTGAAGCAACTTTTGGAAAAACAGCATCCAAAAGAAATTCGAATTTATTCCAGGGGTGAGCATAAACAGGTTGAGATGCGTCACGAGTTTTTTAATAGCTCAGAAATAAAATTTATAGTCGGAGATGTCAGGGATAAGAATATTCTTGGTTTGGCTATGAAAAATGTAGATTTCGTTTTTCATTTAGCAGCGCTAAAGCATGTCCCGGTTTGTGAGGAAAATTGTTGGGAGGCGGTGTTAACTAATATTTGCGGAACTCAAAATGTTATTGAATGTGCTATTTCCAATAATGTCAAAAAGGTTATTGATATTTCCACGGATAAGGCGGTTGATCCATTTAATCTGTATGGCGTAACGAAAGCTTGTGGAGAAAAATTAGTAATCAATGCAAACCAAAATTATATCAGCAATACAAAATTCATTTGTATTCGAGGAGGAAATGTTATGGGAACTAATGGCAGTGTTTTGCCATTATTTAAAAAACAAATTGAAGCCAAAAATGAAATAACGGTAACTGAGCCGGAGATGACAAGATATTTAATGAGTACCAAAGAAGCAATTGGATTAATTTTTGAGGCCGTTGACGGATCGATTGGTGGGGAAGTTTTTGTGATGAGAATGTCCGCAACTAAAGTTTCTAATATCGCCGATGTGATGATACAACTTTTTGGAAATAGCGAAACTTCCATGAAAAGCATTGGTATTCGTCCCGGAGAAAAGATGGACGAAGTCTTGGTTTCAAAGAATGAATCACCCAGAACAAGAATATTTAATGCGAAATATTATGTAATTTTACCTCAATATCAAAATGCGGATTTGGAAAAAAGATATACAGAACTCGAATCGATTGAGTTTAATGAATTTAATTCTAATAATGCCAAGCGATTAGGTAATAAGGAATTTATTGAAATTTTAAAAAAAGAAGTATGGTTATGGAAAAAATAAAAGTCTGTATTACCGGGCACGATGGATTTATTGGGACTAATTTATTGCGACTCTTGAAGGAGAATGATGATGTTCAAGTAGTTCCATTCGTGGGTGATTTATTGAAAAAAGAAGATGTTAAAGCTTTTTTCAATAAAAATAAAAATATAAAACAAATTATTCACCTAGTGGGTGCATTTTTTGGTGGATTCGATGATCTTTTTAGGTTGAATGTTTTAACAATGTATAATTTGTTAAATGTGGCTTCTCAAAATAGTGTAGAAAAAATTATTTTTACTTCCTCTGGCGCCGTTTATGGCGAACCAATTGGCACAGAATCTTTTGAAAATGATTCATCAAAACCGAATACAGATTATGGACTCGCAAAAAAAATAACGGAGGATGTTGTTTTTTATTTCTATGATAAATATAAATTAGATTATATTATTTTGCGTTTTCCTAATGTTTATGGCAATGGAAATAAAAGCGGAGTGATTTTTAATTTTACGAAAGACATAGAAGAAAAAGGCGAAATAACTGTTTGTGGGGATGGGAATCAATCTCGGAATTTTTTGAATGTTTCTGATGCTTGCGGAGCAATAGAAAAAAGTATTTTTTATAAAAAGTCAGGAATTTTTAATATTTCTAATCCAATTAAAACTTCCATAGATGATTTGGTGAAAATTTTTCAAGAGAAATATAAATTTAAAATAAAGCGTAAGGAAGCGGATAATGATTTGAAGGATTTATTGTTAAGCATTGATAAAGCGAAAAAAGAACTGGGTTTTTCGCCACAAGTAACTAAAATAAAGCTCTAAGATAAAAAACGGTATGTATTTGATTGCTACTCATGTGGTTTATGATGACAAAGAAAATGCTACGCATGGTTCCGCACATGCGGTTTTTGATTTTTTGAAAAAAAATAATAAGCAAGTGATTCTTATCGAACACTGTCTTTATGGAAAATATCAATCGCAAATTGTGAAGCAAAATGATTTCGTGAAAAAAACCGGAAGATTTTATAAAAGCAACTTGATTTTTAAAAGTTTCAATGAGTTGTTTTGTAATATTAAATATTTTAAAGGCACGGATGTTTTTATTTGTGTTGATCCGTTAAATGGAATTGCTGGTGTGATTTTTAAATTATTTAAGCATAAAAAGGTTTTTATTTATCTCACGCCGGATTATACGGAAAGTCGTTTTACAAATAAAATACTAAATATTATTTATCAGCTGACAGACAGGGTTTGTTTGAAATTTTCTAATGAAGTCTGGTCTGTTTCAACTAGAATACAAAATAAAAGAAGATTGCAAGGGCTAGCTGATTCTAAGAATAAGCTATTACCAAATTCTCCGGATTTCGAAAGTATTAAAAGAAAAGCATATGATGGTAATAAGAATTTAGTGATTGTTTCACATCTTTCCAAATCACTGAACCTGTTGCCGATTCTGGAAGCAGTTAAATTGTTAACTAAAAATTTTACGGATATTAAGTTAAGCATTATTGGCTCGGGGGATGAGAGAGAGGCTTTCCAAGCTTTAACTATTAAAATGCATTTAGAAAAAAATGTTAATTTTTTGGGACAAAAAAATCACGAGGAAGTAATGAGAGTTCTTAGCGAGTCTTTTTTGGGTTTCGCACTTTATACTAAGGAGAATAGTTGGAATTTTTATGGCGATTCAATGAAAGCCAGGGAATATGTGGCGTGTGGAATGCCGGTTATTATCAATGACATTCCGTCGACTGCCGATGATATTCGAAAATATGATGCCGGACTGGTTTTGGCAGAAATTGATACTGAGAAAATCGTTAATTTTATAGAAAAATGTTTAATAGATAAAAAATATTATCTGGGATTGCGAGAAAATGCGATAAGATTGGGAAAAGATTTTGATAAAAATAAAATTTTAAAAGAATTGCTTGGGTAATCGTTAATTTGAAAAAACAATGCATCTAGTAATAAAAATATTACAAAAGATTTTTAATGAAACAGTCTTTTTGACTTCCAAGATAAGAGCAGAATTTTGGAGGCTATTTTGCAAGAAAATGGGAAAAAATGTTTACATAATGAGGGGTTGTTATATCATGGACCCATCGCATATTGAAATTGGGGATAATGTGACAATTAATCGCAATACAACAATATCTGGGCAAGGTGGGTTGACAATTGGTAATAATGTTATGATTGCACCTAACTGCACCGTCATCACCTCAAACCATGAATATAGAAAAAAAGAAATTCCTATGATGTTTCAGGGTGAAAATAGACAGCCGACAGTTATTAAAAATGATGTGTGGCTGGGAGCGAATGTTGTTGTTTTGCCTGGAGTAACAATTGAGAAGGGATCTATAATTGGTGCCAACGCTGTTGTCAGTAAAAATGTTGAAGCTTATTCAATTGTTGGAGGTGTTCCGGCTAAATTCATAAAGTATAGGTTTTCTCCGGAAGAAATAGAAAAAATAAAAGAAATAGTGTAATGACTTATAAAAAATAAATAATCACCCCCCCCTATGGAGCTATCAATTGTTATTACAACTAGAAACAGAAAAGATGATCTAATTCGATGTGTTAGGTCTGTTGATAATGCCGATCTTAGGGAAGTATCTTGGGAGCTTATTATTATTGATGATGCTTCAAGCGATGGAAGTGAAGTTCTTGAAATCGGTGACCTTGGTGTTTCCAGTGGAAAAATTGTTCACAATATGAGTCAGCAAATGATGGTGAAATCGAGAAATATTGGGGTTAAAAACTCTACGGGGAAATATGTCCTGTTTATTGATGATGATAACATTGTCGATGAAAAAATGATAGATATTTTGGTTGATTTTGCAGAGAAAAATAATGAATATGGAATTGTTGGACCATCGATGTATTATTTAAACACGAGGAAAAAATATCTGGACTTTCAAAAAATTAATTTGTTTACCGGAAAGACTTCTGGTATAATCGATAAAACAGAAAGAAAAATTTGTGATAGTGATGGCATCCCCAATGCATTTCTCATCAAAAGAGAAGTTTTTGATGCAGGCGGCCTATTTGATGAAAAGCTAATTCAAACTTTTACTGAACCAGATTTTGCCTTTAGTGCAAGAAAGTGTGGTTACAAATGCGGAATAGTCAAAAAAGCTAAAATTTATCACGATGTCAGCGCTAATGACGGTCTGAAGGCAAGGGCATTAGGTGGACAATATACTCAAAAAGCCTATTGCCTAATGAGAAATAGGACAGTTATTATTTCTCGATACGGGAGTATATTGCAAAAAAGCATGTATCTAATATTTTTTTCTTGGTTTTGGCCATTAGCCTATTCAATTCTAATGTTAAGAGAAAAAAGATTTGATTTAATAAAGTTATACTGGAAAGGATTTTTTGATGGTC
>JBAXKA010000033.1:0-10817 GCA_037137555.1 Candidatus Moraniibacteriota bacterium | reverse complement strand
GTATTAAACATTGTTTGTCCGAAAATTGGAGCAAAGAAAACTCCAGTTATTAAATCAAATACGATAGTTGCAAAAAAAGCAAAAACTGCAAAATTGAAAGCTGAGGCTTTAAATTTATTAAAATAAAATTAAGTAATGAGCTTTCCGAATCCACTTATAAAAAATATAGCCGAACAAATTGAAAAAATTATTATTACTACATAGCCAACCCACACAAGAAAATTAAACTTTCTCATTTTTAGTTCCCTTAAAACTGAGACTAAAATTATTATAGCTGGAATTAAAATAGGAAAAATATAGCGAAAATCATTAGCACAAGAAAATGGCGCAATAAGACGCATAAAAATTGACGATACCACCAAAGCAATTCCATAAAAAACTAAAATGATTTTTTTTCTCCAAAAAGAATCTTTTAAAAACAGACTTCCAAGAAAAACTAAGATAACCAGTAAAAACAAGAGTACATTTTCAGTTAAAGCTAAGATATCAACGCCGACATTGTTATTTCCATTTCTAAGTTCCCCCCATAGACTATTTTTAAGAATAGTTACAAGATAAAATTGACGACCACTAGCATCATCCCATGGATTGCAAAATGGCGCTCTAAGAAATGTTTCAAAATCAAATCTAAGAAAATTTTCGATATTATTATTCACTACTAGTTGATTTGGGAGTGAATGAGCATTTGATATAAACCATGAACTATTTTCACTTCCCCATGCTTTAAAATTAATAAAATTTATAAACGATGGGATTGCCGCGAAAAAGACTGCAATTATCAATAGTATACCCTTATTTTTCATAAAAAAATACACGCTTTCATTTTTTTTAAAAAACCATTTTAGAGAAACAGTCACAATAATAACAAAAAGCATAACTAATCCACTTGATTTTGTATAAATACAAAAAAGCGTAGTCAGAAGTGCTGCAATCAAATATTTAAACTTGTCCTTCTCATTCCACTCCAAAAGAAACCACAAACTTAAAATAGAAAATAAATAGAACATAGTATCATTCCCTATTCTAATTGAATGTATAATTCCAGATGGCCAAAATACTAATAATAACCACGCTAAAATAAGTAGTACCTTGTTTTTATTTAGAAACTTTTTAAAAACAAAAAAGGAAATAATCAAAAATATTGAAAATAAAAAAAGTGAAAAATACTGAAGAGCTATATTAGTGAGGATATCTGATAAACTTAAAAAATGACAAATTTTAACAATCACAGCTCCGCACAAATAATAAAGTGGCGGATGAAAACACTCCCAGCATTGATCTTGTCCTGGCATAGTGCCATTGGAAAGTAAATTAATATAATCCAAATGTCCCGAAACATCATGCGTTCGCTCCATTGGCCCAGTATAACTAAGGTAAACCAATCTCAACATCAATCCTAACAAAAAAATTGTGATAATTATACCACTAACGATTGGCTCTTTTTTATTTATTAGAAAATTTGAAATTTTTTTAATCATTTTGTATTTTAAAAAATATATTTAGACAATGAAAAAAGTATGGTATTAAATACCATCCAACAAGCTGATATTATTAAAACTAATTGTCTAGCCAGTGATCTATTTGATAAAAACCACCCCCAATAAAAATAAAACGGTAAAATCAACATCAGATAACGCCCCATTCCAAGAATAAAATTATTGCAAAGAGTAAGTAATAGAATTCCTACACCGAAAATCCAGATATTTTGTGGTATTTTTTTGAAACTAAAAATTAGAGTTCCTATCATTAAAAGAAGCATAAAAAATTCAGGCATTCGCATTCCCACTAAGTTTGTGTCATAAATTGTGCTTTTCGCAAAAATAATAAAACCAGACCACGGAAAAACAAAATTATGTCCCCAATTTTTTTCCTGAGCAACAAGAAAAGCAAATGGTGTTCCATATTTCATATATTGAAAATACAAAAAAGCAAATAATGGAATGCCCGCACAAAATGAGAAGAAAAATGTTTTTATTAAGCTTTTAGTTTTCCACAATATTTGCCAAACAAAAATAAATCCCAATATTCCGCCAGTTATTTTCGTAAGGCACAATAAGGAAACAGTGGCAATAGAGCTTACGAGCATCCTCTTTTGAAAAAAATATAAAGTTAAGAGAACTAAAAATACAAAAAGGCTTTCTGTATATGGCACGCTTAAAAAGATAGAAAATGGATAAAAAGAAAAAAGGCTAACTGCTGTTAATGCGACCTCTTTTCCTTTCCATTTTGACACAAGTTTAAATAAAAGAATCGCTGAACCGATTCCAGAAAAAAAAGAAATTAACAATGCGGCATTGATAAAACTCAAACGAAAAACAAAATGGACTACCTTAATAACGATTGGGTAAAAAGGAAAAAAAGCGATTAATGCCCCTTCATTTTTATATTCTCCCTGAAATTGATATCCCTTTTCTGCAATCGAAAGATAATGTTGTGCATCCCAGCGATCCACTCTTGCTTCACCGAAAGAATGAGCAGAAACTAAAATAAAAACAAAGTAAATAATAATTCTAGAAACGCTAAAAATTGTTATTGACATTCCATATTCATTCCAGATAAATTTCGCCTTTTCCAAAACTAGATTTTTCATAAATAATTTGATGGTTTATATTTTTTAAAAAATGTTTTATACTTAATTTGATTATATATTAAAATAACAACTAATACTATAAGCAACTATTTTATAAAAAAATACAAGAAAATGAACAATTTCAAGAAAGGTTTGTTTTTGGTTTTCTTAACTTGGGGCAGTTATTTTACTTTTATTTTTTCTAAAGCTCTTTTTCGTGATGAAAATGGTATTTCTAGCTTAGGAGTTATTTGGGGAGATTGGGCAGCTCATTTTACTTATGCCGCACCATTCACTTATCGACCAATTAACCAATGGTTTTTATCCAATCCTGTTTTTATTGAAAGAAAATTCACATATTCCTTTGTAGTGGATGCTTTTTCTGGTTTATTAATGCGTATTGGAGTAGATGAAATCATAGCATTTTCCTTGCCCTCACTAATCCTTGTACTTCTGATGCTTTTTGCTATTTATCGACTAACTTTTTTCTATTTTCCATCTGCTAGAAAATCTTTCTTAGTAACAACACTTTTTTTAACAAATGGCGGGTTAGGATTTATTTGGTTTTTTAAAAATATTGGTGCAAAAACCTTTCCTGATGTCATTAGCCTATCTGATCATAAAATCAAACTAATGAATTTTGTCACTTCAGAGATTATGCCACAAAGAGGAATTGTGCTGGGAATATTTATAGTTCTATCTATTTGGCTTACATGGAGTATTTGGCAAAAAAATAACTTCAAAGATGTTTCTTGGAAAAAAATATTTTTCTGGGGGTCATTAGTTGGAATTTTGCCACTCGTTCATATTCACTCATTCATCGTGCTTTTCATATCTGGAATAGTTTTTCTTGTTTTTGATTTAAAAAATTGGAAAAAATGGATTTTTTTTGCAATAATTGTTGCGTTTCCAACTTTTTTTATTTGGAAATTTTTTTATCAAGGACAAATTCAATTAACTTTTTTTTCTTGGCATCCTGGCTGGCTGGCTAATGAAAAATCTCTCATTGATTGGATTTGGTTTTGGCTTTTAAATTGGGGACTATTTTTGCCATTAGCTTTTTTCTCTACTTGGAAAACTGGCTTCTATAAAAAACCGCTTTTCTATGTTGGTTTATTACTTTTTATCTCTGCCAACTTAATTCTCTTTCAACCATGGGATATGGATAATATGAAAATTTTAACTTATACTTATTTAATTTTTTGTCTACCGATTACTTGCTTTTTAATTGATTTATTAGGAAATAAAAAAATAGCCTATCGCCTTTTTTCAATCTTACTGATATTATTTTTAACTTTTTCCGGGTGGATAGAGGTTTATGGGCTAGCCAGAAAAAATGCCCAACAAGGATTATTATGGACAACTGCAGAATTAGATTTGGCTAAAAAATTTAGAGCAATATCTAGTCCTGGCGATATCGTTCTGACTTCAGATAAACACAATCATTTTATTTCTACTCACACAGGAGCCAGAATTTTAATGGGCTATCGCGGTTGGTTATGGTCATACGGAATAAATTATGCAACAATGGAAAAAGATATTTCCATGATGTATCAAGGCAAGGAATCTGCCAAATTTCTTCTTGAAAAATACAACATCAAATATGTCGTGATTGGCTTATCGGAAAAAAATGATTTTAATGCTAATGAACAATTTTTTCTAAATAACTTTCCTGTCGCTATAAGTTCAGATGAATATAAAATTTTTAAAATTCAATAAATTAACGCCAAACCAATGCCATTCAAAAAAACAATCTATCTCCCCGTAATATTATTATTTCTCAGCTTTTTAACTCACTTTGCTTTTTGGGGAAAACCCAAAGAAGTAGTTTTTGATGAAGTTCATTTTGGAAAATTTATCAATGCCTATTATACTCATGAATATTATTTTGACATCCATCCTCCATTAGGAAAATTAATTATTTTTGGATTTAGTAATTTTCTGAATTTTCAATCTGATTATGCTTTTACAAATATAGGTGAAGTATTCACAAATAACGAGTACTTGAAATTAAGATTCTTGCCAACATTAGCAGGCACACTTTTGCCTTTAATTATTTTTTATTTATGTCTAGAATTAAATTTTTCAGCAAAGGCATCTTTTTTTGTTGGATTCTTACTTTCCATTGAAAATACTTTAGTTGTTCAATCTAGATTTATTTTCTTAGATTCATTTTTATTATTATTTGGCTTTGGATCATTGCTATGTTTTTTCCTGTATCGCAGAAAAAAAATAGCACACTATTTAATTTTAACTGGCATATTGGGAGCGATGGCTTTTTCAATAAAATGGACTGGTATGAGTTTCTTGTTTTTAGCAGGATTAGTTGAATTAATACTTTTAATAAAAAATAAAAACAAACTTAAAAAAACTAATTTCAGCTTATTAATATTAAGTTTTTTAATTATTCCTCTTTTGACTTATTTTTCTATTTTCGCGATTCACTTCTCATTACTTTCAAAAGCTGGTCAGGGAGATGCATTCATGTCCAAAGAGTTTCAGCATACCCTAGAGAATAACACACTCAAGGAAAATAAAGAGATTAAAGATAAGAATACTATACATAAATTCATTGAATTAAATCTGGAAATGTACCGTGCAAACAAAAATCTTACTAGCACTCATCCATATAGTAGTCAATGGTTTTCTTGGCCAATAATGCAAAGACCAATTTATTATTGGAATAATATAAACGCAAGAATATATTTAATTGGCAATCCAATAATTTGGTGGTCGGCCTTCTTAGCTGTTATTATAGCTTTTTTTGAATTGTTTAAAAATAGAAAAAATAACAAAACTATTTTAATTTTCTTGCTTGGTGGATATTTTTTAAATTGGTTGCCTTTTATGTTAATATCCCGAGTAATGTTTTTATATCATTATTTAACTGCTTTAATTTTTTCTATAATGATTTTGGTTTACATTTTAGACAAAAGGAAAATGCAAAAGCTAGGACTTGGATTAATTCTTATTGCATGCATCTTATTTATTTATTTTTCACCGCTAACTTATGGCTCTGCATTGGATTATGTCAATTTTGAGAATAGATTGTGGCTAAAGAGCTGGCAATAAAAAACTCCAACCCGACCATAATGCAGTCGTGTTGGAGTGTTGAGGATTATTTCTGGCGAGATAAATAATGCCAGCTATAATCCAATGCTGTTGTTGTTATCAAGCTTTCCTTTTTATGTTTATAAAAATTCAAGCTTTTCAGGAAAGCAATTTTTTGCCTAGCCACGTCATCGACGCTTGCGTCATTTTCAATGATCACAAACATTGCGTCGATCCAGAGAGTTCTCTGGACATAGCTTTCTTCCTCTCGCGATTCTGGTTTTCCAAAAATTTTAACCAACTGTTTGTTATAAACAGTTGGCTCGGGCAGAAAATACCCCAGCTCTTTGTTTTTTTTATTGTTAATTTCCTCATTTATGCGTTTTACTTCCGCATAAACAAGTTTTTGATATTTTTCTCCTCCCAGAAACCAAACAAACTTGCTCTGGAAAGCTTGAGCATCTTTTTCAATCAACCAAAAACTTTCCTCGTCATATAGAGGAGTATCAGTTGTTGAATATGCTCGATAATACTCCCTGGCGAGCACAATCGCTTTCCCCTTTTGAGAATATTTTGCATCGCCATCAAATATGATAGCTTTCATAAACGGAATATATTGCGCCGGAGAAAAATAAGAAAAACCTCTCCAACTTTCACATAAATCTCTTTCACCTTTTAGAATTGGCACAAAGAGAATTAAGTTTGCAGATTTTTTACTTTCCAATGCCTCAACCGATTCAACGCGAGGCATTCCGTTCGCCAGATAGTTTTTATCCATACAAAAAACTATCCGACTGATTTCCTGACTTCCCAAAACTGGCGCCATACTAGAAATGCTTTTGCGCCATTCGTGGGCAATCCGTGCATGCGGATTGCTTTCTTTTTCCTCGGAAAATCCCGGCGTCGCCATTAAAACCAGCGATGTGACCATAGCCAATAAAAAATTTGCTAAAAAAACTTTTTTCATGTTACTCTCTGCTCCCCTTTTTTTGTTGATGATATTTGAGCCAACCCTCGTTAGCTCGATTAAATTGACAACGAACTTTGATAACAATAAATACTAGCTGACTTTTCATTAAAAGTCAAACAAAAATGGCGAAAAATTGCAATTATCCTCAATCTAACTTAAACTAAATATATTAAACTAATTAAACTATTTTATGTTAATTCTTGGAATTGAAACATCTTGTGATGAAACGGCCGCTGCTATTGTTGAAGTTATAGCTAATAGGGCGACTGTACTTTCTAATATTGTCTCGTCTCAGATTGCTCTTCATGCTCAGTGGGGTGGCGTTGTGCCAAATCTTGCGGCACGAGAACATTTGAAAAATATCTTGCCTGTGATTGAAACGGCGCTGGCAAAAGCCAAAAAAAAATCAAGTGACCTGGATTTAATTGCGGTAACAAATGGACCAGGACTAATTCCGGCACTTTTAATTGGCACGACAACTGCCAAAACATTGGCGTATCTCTGGAAAAAACCGCTGATTGGTATTCATCATATTGAGGGACATATTTATGCTAATTTTGTTTCTGCTGATATCGCTAAATTAAATTTTCCCATTTTAGCACTTGTTGTTTCTGGTGGTCATACACAATTAGTTTTAATGCGAAAACATTTGAGCTATGAAATTATTGGCGAAACTGTCGATGATGCTGTTGGTGAAGCTTTCGATAAAGTTGCTCGCATTTTAAATCTCGGTTATCCTGGCGGTCCCGCCGTGGCGAAATTAGCCGATGCTTTTCTTGAGAAAAATAAAAAATTTCAAATTACACTTCCCCGCCCCATGCTTAAATCTAATAATTTCAATTTTTCTTTTTCCGGTCTGAAAACTGCTGTGTTGTATGCCACCAAAAAAGATCCAGAAAATTTGCAAGATCCAATTTATATTTCCGAAATGTGTCAAGAATTTCAATCAGCCGTTACCGATGTGCTTATCGCAAAAACTATTCGTGCGGCCAAAAAATATCTGCCAAAAACTATTCTGCTGGCTGGTGGAGTTAGTGCCAATCAAGCTTTACGAAAAAAATTAAAACTAAGTGTTGAAGAAAATCTAGAAAATATAAATTGTCTTGTACCGGAATTTTTATATAGCCTCGACAACGCCACAATGATTGCTATGGCCGGATATTATCGTTGGGAAAATTTAAAAAACAAAAAAACATTAAAAAATACCTGGCAAGATTTGGAAACTAGCGCCAGCTTAAAATTAAAAAAATAAAAAAGTATTTATGTTTATTCAAGCATTTTTTGAAGGAATTATTGCTGCACTTGGTGCTTTAGTCTTGGAATTAAGTCCGCCTATTTTTGGCTTTGCTTTAGTTGAAACGACCTTGCTTTTTCTACTCTTCACGGCAACTGTCGAAGAAATAATAAAATATATTTTTATTTATAATCATTATTCAAAATTAAAAACGCCAGCACAAACCAAAATTCTCGCCAGTGCTTTTTTTATCGGAGCAGGTTTTGCCTTTGTTGACATATTTTTCAAATTAGCCTCGACTGAAAAAAATGTCTTTTTGTCTTTTTTGGGAATTTTACTTGTGCATCTTTTTACTACTACAATCTTGGGCGTGTTTTTTTTGAAAAGCCAATCGAAATCATTTTTCTTGGGCATTCTTTTTGTTGGTCTGAATATCCTGCTACATTTTTTCTATAATTTCCTTATTTTAAGCTTAAATTAAGCAAAAAAAAATAACTTGCCAAATATTAATAATATTGCTACAATTTAATTATAAAAAATAATAAATAATTTTTAAAATTTATGACTAAAATAAAAAAATCTTTTTTAGAAAGATTAACTGGTGCCAGAACAATTGAAGATGATGCTTATGTTTCTGAACGCACTATTTCACCCAATGTAAACATGTATGGTCAAGAAGATGAAATTGAAATAGAAAGAGAAATTGTTACGCATTCAACAACGCCTAATCATTTTTCCAGAGAAGACAGAGAAGATAATCGCTCAAATGATCTGGAAAATAATGAAGGCCAACTAACTATTGATGTCTATCAAACAGATGGAGATATTGTTATTAAATCAACTATTGCAGGAGTAAAGCCAGAAGATCTTGATGTTAGTATTAATAATGATATGCTCACAATTCGCGGAGAAAGAAAAAGTGATGAACAAGTTACGGAAGAAAATTATTATTACCAAGAATGTTATTGGGGTTCCTTTTCTCGCTCAGTTATTTTGCCAATTGATGTCGTTGCTGATAAGATTGAAGCTTCAATGAAAAATGGAATCTTGACTGTGAGAATGCCAAAGGCTGATAATAATAAATCGAAAAAAATTCAAGTTCGAGGATTCTAGATAATTCGCAACCTCGCGTTTTTATATAAACCTCGCCGTTATTGCGAGGTTTTATTTTCTGGTATATTCTATAAATTATGAAGCTAAGATATTATTATATTATTTTATTATTATTCGCTCTTTTTTTCCTCTCGCCAACTTGCTTTGCGGAAAGTTTTGATTTGGGTTTTTTCACCACTCAAGAATTAAATACTAACTTAAAGACTAATCTAGTTTTGAAAATAAAGGACACTAAAGCGACTATTCCTTCGCTTGAAGTGGCTGAATGGTTTAAGGAAAAATCATCACTTAGCTATACTGCTAATTATGCATCCGAGATAGAAAATGGCAACTTTTGCATTTATAAAAAATCATTGATTTGCGAATTGTTTTTTAGTCATCGTAAAGAAACTAACTTTAAGAAAAAAGTTTTTGTAACACTGGACACTGATCTTGTAAAAAAATCTATCACTAATCTTGCTAAAAAAATCAATAAAGATCCAACTAATTCACGCCTCAAAGTCGAAGACGGAAAAGTAGCACTTTTTACTTTAAGCGAAAAAGGTTTAAAACTTGATGAAACAAAAAGTTTTGAACTTATTTTTAACTTACTAAAAAATAATATTATTAATCAAGAACTTGAATTACCTTATCAGGAAATTGATCCTGTCGTTACGGCTGAATCCGTTAATGATATGGGCATCGAAACATTGATTGGCGAGGGTCATTCAAATTTTCGAGGCTCACCAAAAAATCGAGTTTTCAATATTAATGTTGCCACTGAACGATTCGATGGAATTATAATTGAGCCTGGTGAAGAATTTTCTTTTGTGCAAGTTCTTGGTGAGGTTGATGGTGAGCATGGTTATTTGCCTGAGTTGGTTATAAAAAAAGATAAAACTGAGCCAGAATTTGGTGGAGGAATTTGCCAAGTCTCTACTACTGCTTTTCGTGCTGCAATTTATTCCGGTCTAGAAATAACTGCCAGAAGAAATCATGCTTACCCTGTTGGCTATTACAATCCCCAAGGAATGGATTCTACTGTTTATATTCCTAAGCCAGATCTGCGTTTTAAAAATGACACTCCCGGACATATTTTAATTCAAACAAAAATCATCGGCACAGAATTAATTTTTCAATTTTATGGCACATCTGATGGCAGAAAAACCACAGTTATCGGACCAACTATTTTAGAAAAAAATCCTGATGGTTCCATGAAAACAACTTTCACTCAAAAAATAAATGACAAAGATGATAATTTGATCCGCGAAGATATTTTTAAGAGTAGCTATGAATCCCCTGCTAAATTTCCTCACCCAGGAGAAACATCAGGCTTGCTTACTGAAAAACCTAAAGCTTGGTCTGACCGAGAATGGCGCGTCTACAAAAAAGAACATAAAATAAATTGACTTAGCTGATTATTTTTGCTAGACTAATTTTGTTGCTAATCAACACTTTTTTCTGCGCCGGTAGCTCAGTGGATAGAGCAGTAGCCTTCTAAGCTATTGGTCGCAGGTTCGATTCCTGCCCGGCGCACTATGAAAATAGACCGCCCTTATAGCTCAGTTGGTAGAGCAGCTCCCTCTTAAGGAGATGGTCCCAAGTTCGAATCTTGGTGAGGGCACGAAAAGAAATTTTCAATCAAGTAAAGTTTTTAGAGTGGTGGCTATAGTTTAGTGGCAAAACTCGGGTTTGTGGTACCTGTGTCGAGAGTTCGATTCTCTCTAGCCACCCCTCTGAAAATTTTAGAAGAAAAATAAACAATAAAATATTTTGCGCCCTTAGCTCAACGGATAGAGCGTCTGGCTTCGGACCAGAAGGCTGGGGGTTCGAGTCCCTCAGGGCGCACCAGAATGGAACTTAGCGGTTGAGAACCAACCAAGGAGTGGGCGTGCCGAAGG
>JBAXKA010000032.1:0-11926 GCA_037137555.1 Candidatus Moraniibacteriota bacterium | reverse complement strand
TAAGTTTTGTAATGATGGTTGTGAGATGATGAGAGGAACGATAGTGGGGTGTTGATAGCGAAAATAAAAAATCGCAATACATTATTTTAAAATTTCAATTTTTCTTTCTCTTTTGCAGAAAACTCTTTATTTTTCAAGAGGCGTTGAAATGATGCTCTTGGCGTGTTATATTTTTTCACGATTCTCGTTTCCACTCTTTTTTTAATTAACTTTTCTTTATCGGTTTGTATTGGACAAGACATCAAAAAAAGACTAGGCTAAGGCTTGACGCTATTAGATCTTTGACAATTTAACAAATAAAAAATTATTAGGAGGTGTTTATGGCGAAGATAATTCCAGCAATTCTGGAATCAACGGAAGAAAATGTGCGAGAAAGAGTATCCACGCTTAATCAGTATGGCTTGACCATCGCACATCTCGATGTCATGGATGGTGTAGCGGTACCGAATATTTGCTGGGGAAATCTAAAAGTTGCTGGCAATTTAGGTATCGACCTTGAAGTTCATTTGATGGTTGTCGAACCACTAAAAGCGGCCGAGAAATGGCTTGAGCTGGAAAATGTTATCCGCGTCATTGTGCGTGGTGAAGAAATTTTCAATTGGCAGGATTATTCCGCTTTGTCTTATGCCTCAGGAGGAAAGCTTGGCGTCGCGTTTGATCCCGGGAGTATTTTTACAAGGAATATCAATCAAGCTATGTTTTTTCTTGCAATGAGTGTTCCCTCAGGCTTTAGCGGTCAACTATTTCGTGCATCAACTATTGATAATATTGTGATTGCAAAATCTATAAATCCAAACATACTTATTGGTGTTGATGGTGGAATGAATGAAATTACGATACCAGTCGTTAAGAGATTGGGAGTTGATTTCATCAATACATCTAGTTATTTTTGGAATGGTGATATGAAAAAGATCATTCAATTTGTTGAAGATATGTGATGTTCAAATGGAGATTGGCTAAACCAATCTCCATTTTTATTTTATGTGTAATCAGTCAATTGTTTTGACAAAGCATTAAAAAAAATTTAAACTAAAATATAATATTGATAGATCTTTGACAACTTAATACATAAAAAAAGAGGAGGTGAAAGATTTGAAAATTGATATCGTTAGATTTTTTTTACGACTTTGCTGTTTGGGATTTATTTTGGGCAGATTCAAAAAAAGAGAATCAAAAAATGGGCAGGAGCGAGGTTTCGTGACTGCGGTTTGTCCACGGCCAGCTGGTCGTTGGATTATGGGAAATGATTTTCTTTGGGAGCCTAAACAAACAATCGCAAAAGAAATTAGAGAGGGGGATTTGATTATTTTCTTTGGTTATAGCAAATCTTCTGGGTGGAAGGCACGGTTGGTTATAAAATTGTTTTGAGAAGGAGAGGTAAAATGATAAAAAAACTGAAAGAATTTTGGCAATCTGTTTTCGTGGATTCGATTAAAACACGAGTAACTTCTTTATTCGAAGTTATTAAAACATTGACTGATATGCCAGTAGCTCTGGCACAACGAGAAGAAGCAGTAGCAAGAAGTATGAAAAAATATAGCGAAATTTTTGATCAATCGCCAATTGCTATCGGGTGGTATGATAATGCAGGATTTTTGGTCAGCATAAATAGTGCTTGTCTTAAATTGTTTGGCGTGATGGGTTGTCGTGAAATTACAAAGCTTAATTTATTCAACGATCCCAATATAGATCAAGATATAAAAATAAAATTGTTGAATGGAGAAAGTGTTAGGTTTGAAGCCGAGTTTAGCTTCGAGGAAGTAAAAAGACTAAAGCTGTATCGAACCACTTGCTCGGGGATAAAATTTTTAGATTGGTTAATTACTCCAATGAAAATCGATGGTGTTGTCGCTGGATATATTGAACAAATCCAAGACATTACTGATCGTAAAAATGCCGAAGACGCATTAGTAGTTAGTGAGGAAAAATATCGAAATCTGATTGAAAATAATCACGATATTATTTATACGCTTAGTGCGGATGGAATATTTGGTTTTGTTTCTCCGGCTTGGACGGAATTACTTGGACATCAGATTGGCGAGGTCGAAAAACATTCATTTCAAGAATTTGTTTATAATGAGGATATTCCTGCTTGTCTGGAGTGGTTAAAGAAAGTCATTGAGACAGGGCAAAAACAAAAAGGCTTAGAGTATCGTGTCAGACACGCAGATGGTACTTGGCGTTGGCACGCCTCAAGCGCCGTTCCGATTAGAGACAAAAATGGTGATGTTTGTGGATATACGGGAACTGCCCGTGACATTACTGAACGAAAGCAATTGCAAAAAGCTTTGATTGTGGCAGAACGCTTAAGTGTTATTGGTGAAATGTCTTCTGGAGTGGCTCATGATTTCAATAATTCTTTGCAAGTGATAGTGGGGAATCTTGAGCTGGCGTTGTATGATTCAAACATACCACCAGAAACAATAGCATTTATCGAAATTGCTAAAAAAAGTTCTAGTGATGCCGCCTCTCGCGTTAGACAGCTACAGCGTTTTGCTAAAAAGAAAGAGGTAGTTAATTACGGTCCAATAGACATTCATACACTTTTGGATCAAGCAGTTTCTCAGACTAGGCCACTATGGAAAGATGAATCTCAAAAAAAGGGATTACAGATTTCTTTTCAAAAGTCTTATGGCAATGTTACAACTATTGATGGTGAAGAAGGGGAGCTTGGAAGTGTTTTGTATAATCTGATTAAGAATGCTATTGAAGCAATGCCCGATGGTGGAAAAATAATTATTGAAACGGGCATGGTTGATAAGAGTATTTTTATTAGATTGTCAGACAATGGCATCGGAATGAATGAAGATACTAGAATGCGCATTTTTCAGCCATTTTTTTCGACCAAGGGATTTGAGCTGGGTCGAGGACTTGGAATGAGTAGCGTATATTTAATTATTCGTGATCACGGCGGATCAGTTGCTGTCATAAATACCGAATTGGGAAAAGGGACAACTATTGAAGTATTGTTGCCCGCAGGAAAAAAGGAAAAAGAACGATCTGTGGAAGTATTTTCAAATAGTCGTGACTGGAATTCTATCCGAGTCCTTTGGGTTGATGATGAAACACCAATCAGAGAGATGGGAGAAATGTTCATGCAACGGTTGGGTCATTTTGCTGACTTTGCTAGTAGCGGTAGGGAGGCTATTGAGATTTTGAAAAAAAATCAATACGACATACTCATTACTGATGTTGGAATGCCAAAAATGAATGGCTGGCAACTGGTAGAGGCGATCAATGGTCTATATCCAGAAATGAAGGTGGTTGTTGTTTCTGGTTGGGGGCTCAATGGGTTTAATGAGGAAATGGAAGATCATAGAGTTGATTATATCATCAATAAACCAATGAGCATGAAAAAGTTAAAAGAAGTAATTGAAAAAATGTTTGGTTAGTTGTTTGCCTTGGCATCAAAATTGATGCCAAGGTTTTTTATTTGAAATATATTATATGTATTGTTTAATATGACTTGCGTTGTTTTTATTTTTTGTATATACTGTTAGTAGTTATTTTTTTTAATTTATTTATAAAAACAAAAGTATGAAAGAACAGTCAGATGAATTTGAAGTTAGTATTAATAAAAACAAACAAGAAGAGGTTTTTTTGCACAAGCCAGCAAAAACATTTCAAACAAGTGAGAGAAGAAATAATATCGAACAAGAATCAGGAGGTGCCAAAGATTCAAAATTAATTTTGCGCGTGTTGGATAAAATTATCGGGGCGAGTTTGTTTATGTTAGTTTTTGGTCTACCACTTTTTTTCACTGGCGTTACTTCGCAAGGAATTATTTTTGAAAAACAAATCTATTTTTATTTTTGGTTGCTCCTGGCTTTAATTTCCTGGTCGGCCAAGGGTGTGATTAATGAAGAAATGAATATTAGACGCACCCCGCTAGATGTTCCGATTATTGCTTTTTGGTTAGTCTATTTGGTGACAGCTATTTTTTCAGTTGATCGTTGGCACAGTTTTTGGGGTGCCTTTGGAGATCCATCTCGTGGTTTCATGGGGGTCTCCGCTTTAATTATCACATATTATTTAGTGATTAGTAATTTTAATCAAAAGCGATTAAAATTAATGTTTGTTGCGCTAATTAGTTCTGGTGTAATTTTGTCGCTTTGGACATTTATTTTATTTTTTAATATACCATTTACGGGATTTTCTCTCGGGTCATTGATTCCAGCTGGTGTGGCGCAATTTATTCCATTGAGTTTGATGGGAAGCGTAAGTGGCTTGGGGGTATTTTTTTCCGCAATGTTAATTTTATTAACAACAGCAATCCTGAAAATCGCAGAAAATAAAGAAATACAAAAAAGAAAAAGAAAAATTCTTTTAAGTTTTCTTGCTTTTGTTTTCATGGTTGATTTATTTTTGATCTTAAATATCAGTGGGTATATGTTTTGGGCGGGGTTATTCATGGGAGTAGTTATATTTTTAGTGTATATTTTATCAAAAATAGTACGACCACATCGAGACTGGGTTTGGCTTCCGATGGTTTTGTTTGTGTTGATTATGATTATTAGAATGATCGGATCAGTTTCTCTGATTTCTGATAAAATTAATCTTCCAGCTGAAGTGAATGTGGATTCCTTTGCTGGTGGCTATGGAGTTTCCCGAGATATTGCTGGTAGCTCGCTTAAAAATAATTTTTTATTAGGCTCTGGTCCAGCTACTTTCGGTTATGACTTTTCCTTGTATCGTCCAAAAAATTTCAATGATTCAATGTTTTATAACTTGCGTTTTTCACAGGGCTCCGGAATCTTTTTTGAAGCAGTCTCAACTATCGGTGGTCTGGGTACAATCGCACTTATTATTTTAATGTTGTCTTATTTGAGTATCAGCTTCTATCTTCTTTCGAGGGAAAAAGAAAAAAATAAATTGTATTCGCTAGGTGTTTTTTCAGCATCAATCGTTGTGCTTATGGATGTTTTTGCAAATAAGCTAGAGGGATCAGTATTATTCTTTGCCGCAATTTTAGCAATTTTAGCTCTTTCGATTATTCTTTTCGAGAGTGAGGCAGTTCCAAAATACATAGCGTTATCACTAAAAGCTTCTCCAAAGTTCGCATTAGCTTTAGCATTTATTTTTATGTTAATTAGTGCGGGAGTAGCATTTTTGTTTGTGTTTTTGGGTAAAATTTATGTAGCAGATGTTTATGCTGGTTCTGCTTCGAGAATTTCTAGTCAAAATCCAGAAGAGGCTATCAAAAAAATGGGAAAAACAGTTAATCTCAATAATCGAGAAGGCATCTACTACACTAAAGCTGGTGTTTATTATATGATGCTAGCCAACAAGGAAGCCCTTAAACCAGAGCAGGAAAGAAATATTGATAAGATAAAGCAATATATAAATTTTTCTGTTACAGCTGCTGATGCTGGCGTAAAAACAAGTCAAAATAATATTGAGACTGTTGAAGCTCTAGCTCAGATTTATGAAAATTCTGGAATATATGTGGCTGACTCCCTGAAGTTAGCCGAAGAAAATTATAAAAAAGCTCTAGCTCTTGATCCACATAATCCAGATTATCTTTTGAAATTAGGTCAAATTAGGATTGCTGATGGTGCCACAAAAAAAGATGAGGGTGAGAGAAAGATTATTTTTGGAGAAGCCAAGGATCTTTTTCAAAAAGCAATTGATGAAAAAAATAATTTCGCTGCTGGACACTATCAACTTTCTTTAATTCAAGATGCTCTTGGCGAAAACGACTCTGCGATAGAAAGTGCATTAAAAGCAGCACAACTCGACCAGAAAAATGCAAATTATCTTAGTAGCTTAGCTAATATGTACAGATTAAGAGCAAAAAATGATGACTTAAAAGTAGCTCAAGATATTTTCAAAATCGTGCTTAGTTTGAATGATAAAGACATAAATGCCCATTTCTACTTAGGCTTAGCTTATGAAAAAGATAAAAATAAAGAAAATGCTAAACTTGAGTATGGGAAAGTAATTGATTTACTTTCTGGTGATAATGTTGATGATACAAAAAAACAACTCGAAAAAATGATTAGTAATATCAATAGAGGGATTGAGAATACACCAGAAAACTTGGAGCTAACTAAAGTCGATACTGAAAGTACAACACCAGAAAGTTCCATAGAAACACCAGCTTCTCCAGAGCAGAGCAACTCCTTATCACAACCAGCTCAATAAATAAATAATAAATAATAAATAATAAATAATAAAAAAATATGGACAATGTCAAAACTTGGGGTGAGGCGATTACATTTTCGCTAATTAATGTTAGTCAAAAAATGGTTGATTTTTTACCAGCTTTGCTCGGTGCTATTTTAGTGCTCATCGCTGGTTGGATTATGGCAGTAACACTTGGACGATTAATCGAAAAGATGGTGGTGGAGTTGGGCGTGGATAATGCTATGAAAAAAATGGGACTTGCCGGAAAAACATCAAGAAGTGGTCTCAATATTAACATTGCTGGATTTATTGGGGGGTTATTTAAATGGTTTTTGATTTTAGTATTCCTGATGGCAGCAACAGATATTTTGCAACTAAATCAGGTAACAATTTTTCTCAACAAGATAATTTTCTATTTGCCAAATGTGCTTGTTGCGGTTGTGATTTTGGCCTCAGTTTTTCTTTTGGGAAATTTTGTTTATCATATCGTCAAGGGTAGTACTCGTGCTGCTGGCGTAATGTCAGCAACACTGTTGGCTACAATTTCCAAATGGGCGATTATTGTTTTTGGTTTTTTTGCTGCACTTATTCAATTGGGAGTGGCAGATTCCTTGGTAAATTCCATGTTCATTGCTCTTATGGCGATGATTTCCTTGGCTGGCGGACTAGCTTTTGGTCTGGGTGGTCAAGGTGAGGCGCAAATAATCTTAAAAAAAATAAGAGAAGAATTAACAGAAGGAAAAAAATAAATATTAATATCGATATCTGCCGCATTGCTTAGCTCGGATATAATTAATCTTTAATCAATCACTCAAATGTCTGAAATATTAGAAAATCTTTTTGGCTCAAAGGAGCGTGCGCGATTACTTCGGTTTTTTTTGCAAAATCCAGATGTTCCTTTCGATTCGATAGAAATTGCCAGAAGAAATATGCTCAAAGGCACAAAAATCAGAAGAGAACTTGAAATGCTTGTGCGAGTGAAATTTATTCTAAGAAGTACGCAAAAAGGGAAGTTTTCTTATCGTTTAAATCAGGATTTTGATTTTTATCCCGAGTTAAAAAATTTAATTGCCAAATCGAATACTTCACCGCAATGCAAAAGTTTAGAAAAAATCAGCAAGATTGGCAATGTTAAACTGGCCGTGATCAGTGGTGTTTTTATTAATTATCACAAAAGTAAAGCGGACATGATTATTGTTGGCGATGATATTGGCAAAGCTAAGTTAAAAAATTTAATGAGCAGTTTGGAGGCAGAAATTGGCAAAGAAATAAATTTTGTTTTGATGACAATGGAAGAATTTAAGTATCGCTTAAATATGCTAGATAAATTTATTTTGGAATTTCTAGAAGGACCAAATGAGGAGGTAATTAATAAAATTGTCGGCTTGAAACAATTTATTGCCAAAAGAAAACAATAGCTTTTTTTCAAAAAATAAAAATGCTAAAAATCAAGCTTCTTTTTAGTCAAGAATATTTTAAAAGCCTAATTGTGCGTTGGTTGCTTTTTTTTGGTGGCTTTTTTGTGTTTGTTAATTGGGTGGTTTTGCAGTTTTTCTTGCCACCAAATGGCAAGGCGATAATTTTGCATTATAATGTTTATTTTGGTGTTGATTCTATCGGCGATTCACAAAAAGCTTACGCGCTGGCATTTATTGGCACGCTAATTTTAGTGTTTAATATTTTATTTTCTTTTTATTTTTACAAACAAAAAGAACGAATTGCTAGTTATATATTATTGATAACCGCACTGATGGTTCAATTGAGCTTGCTTATTTCCGTCATTAGTGTCATTATTATAAACTATTAAAATATTATTATGTTTATATTTCCTGATCCAAAAACTAAGAATATAAAAGAGCGAAGAGTGCAACGAACATTGGAAGTTATTCCGGGCATTTTAACTTGGGTGACGATTATTGGCATGTTTGGCTTTTCTTTTATTTTGCCTGATTGGGTGGCTTATTTTATTATTACCTTTGATATCTATTGGATTTTGCGAACAATTTTTATCGCCTATTATTCCATAGAAGGTTATCAAAAATTAAAAAATGGCAAAAAAATTGATTGGTGGGAGCGGTGTCAAAATATTAGTAATCCCAAAAAATACTGTGAACTTATCAGCGAACGAATTTTAAAAATAACAGAAAGCTTGCGAGATCGTAATGGAATGCTTCGGCGTGAAGTTAAAATATTAAAAAAAGAATTGCAAGTACAAAAAAAATATCTACAAGAAGTACAAGTGATTGAAAAAATTTCTGAACAAGTTTTGGATTGGCGAGAAATCGTGCATGTCGTGATGTTGCCAACTGCCAGTGAACCATTTGATGTCATTGAGCCATCAATTATGGCAATCAAAGAAGCGAATTTTCCTAACGAGCAAATAATTATTTTGCTTGCAACGGAAGAAAGAGAGGATGAAATAAGAAGAATGGAAAAAGTCAATTATCTGAAAAATAAATTTGCTGGAGTTTTTCGTGATTTTATTGTAACAACTCACAAAGTCAAAGATATTGAAATGAAATCCAAAGGCTCCAACGCAACTTTTGCTGCTCGCGAGTTGGTTAAATATTTGCAAGAAAAGAAAATTGATTTTAAGCGAGTGATTTTTTCTAATTTTGATTGCGATAGTGTCGCCCATAAAGAATATTTTGCCGCACTGACTTATGAATATATCATTGATCCTAAACGGTTGCAACGCAGTTATCAACCACTGCCGATGTATCATAATAATCTGTGGGATACTAATGCTTTTGTGCGAGTAATTGTAACCGGTTCGAGTTTTTGGCATATTTTTCAAAGCACAAGATTAGATGGCATGGTAACATTTTCTTCACATAGCGAGCCGTTTGATACGCTGTATAGGGTTGATTTTTGGCCAGTTAATATGATCAGTGAAGACTCGATTATTTATTGGAAATGTTTTACATATTATAATGGAGATTATCGCGTTAAGCCAATTCATTTGCCAATCTCCCTGGACGCTGTGCTAGCGGAAACTTATTGGAAAACTATTGTTAATCAATATAAACAAAAAAGACGCTGGGCGTATGGCATCGAAAATTTTCCCGTTATTATGCGCGCAATTGGTCCAAATAAACAGATTAGTTTTCGACAAAAATTCAAAACTGCTTTTGAAATGTTAGAAGGACATCATTCATGGGCAACTTCGTCTTTAATTTTGGCAGTCTTGGGTTGGTTGCCTTTAATTCTAGGAGGTGATGAATTTAATCAACAAGTTTTGGCTCATAACTTGCCAATTTATACGCGTTATTTAATGACATTAGCAATGATTGGTTTGGCTGTTTCAATGTCGTTAAGTTTTCTTCTGCTTCCTCCGCGACCAGAAAAATATTCCCGTTGGAGAAATATTTATATGCTTTTACAATGGGTACTTGTGCCGATTATTGCTCCATTTTTGGGTTCACTTCCCGCGATTGATTCGCAAACAAGAATTCTTTTGGGAAAATATTTTGGTGAGTTTTGGGTGACGGAAAAAATGAGGAAAAAATAACTGGCTTAATTCAAAGACTATGCTAAAATATCTCGTTCCATTCCTAGAAGCATTTTTTTTCACTATTTTAATTATTTTATCTTTATTGCCATTGGCAAAAAAAATTCATTGGGGCGAGCGAGAGGCTAAAAGACATATTCATAAAAAAAATACTTATCGGATCGGTGGGATCGCCATGGTTTTGGCATTCATCCTTGCTGTATTGCTGAACAAAGATTTAGTTATCACGCCAGAATTAACGGGCTTTTTGCTAGCTTCAGTTCTGCTTATGTTCGTGGGGATGCGAGATGATATGAAAGAAATTTTCTGGAAAACGCAACTTTTTTTTCAAATGGCTTCGGCCATTTTTGTTTTTATTGTGGGTGTCAGAGTTTATTACATAACAAATCCATTGACCGGAGGTGTGATTAACTTAGATTTAAGCGGGACAGTTTTAATTTCATTGGCAGTGGTAGTTTTCTGGATTGTTTTTGTGATCAATGCGATCAATTGGATCGATGGTGTAGATGGACTTTCTGGTGGAATTAGTTTGATTTCTGTTGGAACAATTTTCATACTTAGTTTTAGACCGGAAGTTAATCAACCGCCAGTGGCGATTATTTCCAGTATTATTTTTGGAGTTATTTTAGGTTTTTTAATTTTCAATTTTAATCCGGCACGAATAATGGCTGGAACATCTGGCGCGATGTTTATGGGCTTGGCCTTGGCAATTCTGGCAATTTTTTCTGGAACAAAAATTGCCACCGCAGTCTTGGTTTTAGTTATTCCAATCGTGGATTTTATTTGGGTAATTAGTGATAGAATGAAAAATAAACAATCAATTTTTAAACCAGATAATAATCATTTGCATCATAAGCTCTTGGAAATTGGTTGGTCACAAAAAAAAATTGCTTTGCATTATTATACTATTACAATAATTATTGCACTGATTGCATTGAACACGAGAACTGTTGGAAAAAGTATTATAATGCTTGTGGCAATTTTGATTATGTTATTTATTTTTTGGGTAATTGATAGGCGACTTGAGAGTTTGCGTTGATGGTTGAAGTATTTTTTTATAAAAATTAAATACCCATCGTGATACATCATTTAAAAACCTAGGGATACTAACCACTAAAATTATCAAATATTTAACCAATTAGATTTTTGATATTTTTCGATCCAAGCTCCTTTTTAACTCGGCTGGATTTAACTTGGCGTAGATCATTTTCATTTTCTCTTTCTCGCTTTCAGGGAATTCTTTGTTTTCCAAGAGGCGCTGAAACGGCGTTCTCGGTATATCATATTTTTTAACAATCTTCGTTCCCACTCTTTTCTTTTCAATCAACTTTTTATTGGAGAGGAAAAAGTTTTTGTAGAAATCCTGCTCGTTCCAATACAGATCATTCATTTTGTTCAATTGCCATTCAGTATATTCCAATCCTAAGATAAGACTAAAGGAATGTCTCTTTCAAAAATGGACTCACTAAGTTAATTGATTAATTTATGATTAATTTGCTTAAATAATTCCTCCTTGGCATCCATCATTTTCTTGCCAAAACTATTATCACTTTCCGCCAGAGCAATTTTATCCAAATCAGTAAAAGTGATGCCTACTTTCAAATGTTCACTAGCATTTTACAATGACTTCAATTTTTCATACGGCGTCATAACAATATTGTATTTTTTTCTCACCTTTCCCAGTTTATCAATTTTATCTTCCGCAAACAAACACGGTCGATGATAATTGAGATAAATATTTACATATTTCTTATCAAACTCATTGATAATCGAAGCATATTTTTTAGCAATAAAATTTCTACCAAATAGCTTACGCACAATACTGCCATTCTTCGATTCCACCAAAGCATTATCATTGGTTTTTCGTGCCCGAGATTTGCTTTGTGCAATCAGTAGACTATTCAACAAATCCATCACAATCCTATTGATATATTCCGAACCATTATCTGAATGAAACTCATAAATCCTAAAGGGAAACAATTTCAATAATAATTCAAGCACAGGAGCAATAAATCGATAGCTGATTCCTTCCACTGTTGCTATCATCTCATACTGGGTAATTTCGTCAATAATATTGATATGATAGACACCTTTTACACCGCCTAAATCACCTTGATGCACCGTATCTACGCGTAAATAGCCTGGTCTACCAAAAGGCATTGGTTTCCGTCTAATTCCAATATCCACTGATGAAGATTTTGTATGTTGAAAAAACAAAGCACCCGAACTTCCATATTGCAAATTAGTTTTTCGAATATTGTAGAGATGTGAAATGGAAATGTGTGAAAT
>JBAXKA010000031.1:0-12070 GCA_037137555.1 Candidatus Moraniibacteriota bacterium | reverse complement strand
AGCCAACAACCTGCAACCGTGCACCGGGAGCCGTTGAGCCGATGCCGACGTTGCCGCTATTTGTTACTACCAGTCCAGTACCTGTTGCACCGCTTAGATTAGCGGAGAAAGATGTGTTGAGAGAGTCCGAGCCAACAACCTGGAGACGAGCACCGGGAGCCGTTGAGCCGATGCCGACGTTGCCGTCTTGATTGATATACATCACATTAAGTTGTGGCACCGCAGCCTTTATTACATCAAATGCAAGTCCAGAGCGGATAGTAGTTCCCCATTCAGATTCAGATACGGATCTTATTTTACCAGCACTATATTGGGTGCCGACCGAATCTTGAGAATTAAATTTAAGAGTCCCTATAGTAACTCCAGTTATTGGGACAGTTGTTTGATATATTCCAATGGTAGGATTAGATGTGCCAGCTATACCCAATTTATCCACGGGACTTATCGTCCCGATACCAACATTACCCGTTCCTCCTGGCATAAAAGCCAAATTTACTCCTGAAGCAGTGATAATTTGGTTAGTCCCTGTGCCAGTAAAAGTTATTCCCGCTGCATTTCCAGTCATATTTAGAGCGGCCGCATTAGCATAGGAGTTATCTATTCGCCCACTCATTGTAATGGAAGCTATATTGGAAATATTACCACTGCTTATTTGAAAATAATTAGAAGCATCCGAATAAATACGCATGGTTGTTCCAGCGTCCAGCATCTGAATACCAGATTTAAAAACTCCTCCACTTGTTCCAGATAATAACCAAGTAGCTGACGATCCAGTACCCAAAATTGCATTGAAGGCGCCAGTACTAACTCCACTAGTTGTTCCCCAACTGGTAGAATAACCAACTGCATTAACTTTTCCATTTACATCTAGTTTCACATTCGGACTCGTCGTCCCGATACCGATATTGCCTTCGATTATCATTCCTGAAGTCGGGGCGGCGATTGCTCCATAAGTTGCACCAATTGAAGCATTGCCAGTGGTACCAAGTTTAGACAACGGATTTGTATTGCCAATACCAATACTCCCAGAGAAATAGGAGCTTTTTGTTGTCGCAGAATAGACTGCCCAACTATTATTAATAGCGCCTCCTGAAGAATCAATTGAGTTCGCAATAAAAAGACCATACGCATTGTGCGTCTGTCCAGCATCCGTTCCTGTGGCTGAAGCACCGCTAATATTTATTCCATAAGCATTTCTAATAATTCCCGATCCTCCCGCACGTACAGCAGTGCCAAAAAACCCTCCATATGCATATGTAATCACACCAGCACCCGAAGAATAATTATTCACATAACCCGTTATTCCTCTCGCATCAGTGACTATTCCAGTCCAATTTGTTGTTCCTCCTGAGTACCCAATATAAACTTCTCCTGTTGTTCCCTGAGCATATCTATAATTTGTATTAGCCGCATCATTAATAAAAGTTCCATAATAGCCGGCTCTTACCGATGCACTCGTACCTCCTGTATAGTTTCCATAAACGTTAAGACCAATAGAACTAATATCTGGAGAGACATTCGCAGTATTATATATATCTAGCTTCGCTATCGGACTCGTCGTCCCGATGCCAACATTTCCATTATCCAATATTCTCAACCTTTCTGTTCTTGTGGTGGAATTATTAGGCGTAGTTTCAAATGTTATGTAAGTTCCCTGACTAGCATTATTCCATATCTGGGAAGCATACATGGCGACTGCTGCCCTACTTGCTCCAGGAAAACCAGTCGCCCCATAACCTCTTGCACCCAGAAAAAAGAGATTATCACCTAATTGTGTAGCTGTCGGATTTGCTTCTGTCCCTCTTGCCTGCAATCCAAGAAATGTTCCGCCGCTAGATCCACCATATCTATACACATTTACCGATGCAGTCGTATCGCTACTTAAACCAGAAACGGCTAACTTTGCTTGCGGACTCATCGTTCCAATCCCTACATTCCCCAATGTCGCATCAACAAAAAATTTATCATTAACATTGAAATCCCCGGTTAAATCCAATCCTCCAGCAATATCCAGTTTGTGTTTAATTTGCAAATGTTCGATAGCAAGATGACTTTTTAAATCCTCCGAATCAATCGAATGATCTTCAATAATTCTCGAATCGACTGAACCGGAATCTAAATTTATTTTTTTGATGGTGTGGCGTTTGATGTTGCCATTTTCAATAATATTTTTAGCTAAATAGAATTGACCATCTTTTTGGATGATTTCTCCCAGATTTCCCAGACTGCCCTTGATTTGAATAAATTGATTAGCTAGATTTTGATCGATGGTTAATTGTTGTTGGTTGGTATCTATTTCACCCAAAACCCCGGTAGAGACGCGATTCATCGCGTCTTGGTAATCGCCATCTTGATTTGCAATCGTAGCTTGATTTGCAACTATAGCATTAGACGCGATAAATCGCGTCTCTACAGCAGAATCAATCAAATTCGCCAACTGATATTTTTGCGGAAAAATATAGGCGCAAACTGCGACTGATAATATTACCCCCCCATAGCATACTTCTTTTGTTCATGACAATTTATTTTTTATTTTTTTGAGATTATATTGCTAGTATATTTCACCACTTATATTTTCAAATATTTCCTAATTGCAAACCAACTGCTCAATGTTCCCAAAAATGCCCCAGCTAAAACTTGCATAGCAAAAATCATAGTAAAATTTGAAAAATAAAGTGTAAGCATATTGATACCTGGAATTAAGCGCGAAATAAACTGTTCGGATAATTTCAAAGCAATAAACAAGCAGAGCATTGAAATAATTGAAGCAACTAAGCCATAAATAATGCCCTCAAAAATAAATGGCAAACGAATATAGGCATTAGACGCACCAACCAAACGCATCACTTCCACTTCTTTGCGATGAGAATAGATAGTAATCCGCACTGTGTTGGAAATAATCAAAAGTGAAATAATTGAAAAAAGTCCCGCCACTCCCAAGCCAATTCTACGCACTTCTGAAATCGTGCCATTCAATCGATCAATGCGATCTTTATTGTCACGATAATTTACCCAGCTAATATCCTCTTTGAAAGAAGCATTTTTTAGATATTCCCCCACCATATCATATTGATTTGGATCATTGGCCTGAACGACTAAATAAGACAGCAAGGGATTTTCACCAATCTCTTCCAACGATTGCAAGATCACTGGTTTTGAAACACTATTTTTTTTGAAAATTTCCAGTGCCTGATCTTTGGTGATATATTCAACAGCCTTAACTTCATTATAATTTTCCAAATCTTTTTTTGCTTTCATGATCGATTCTTCTGTTACGCTGGATTTGAAATAAACACTCACATTAACATTTCCCTGCATACCTTTGAGCACATTGTCCGCCGTAAGCACAATCAGAAAAAGAGAGCTGATTGTGAATAAACAAAGTAGCATTACGCTGACTGCCGCAATACTCAAGTAGCCATTACGCAAAAAATTAATCCATCCCCCTTTAATTGTTCTTGCAAGAGTTAAAAACATATATTTTTTATTTATTTAACAAATTTTATATTTACCTTTTTCATCATCAAAAATAACTCGTCCTCGTTCCAATACAATCACTCTTTTTGCCGCTTTATTAATAATATCTCTGTCATGACTAGCCAAAATTACAGTTGTGCCCAGTTTATTTATTTTCAAAAGTAGTTGCATAATTTCCAAAGAAGAAACAGGATCAAGATTGCCAGTTGGTTCATCTGCAATAATCACGGACGGTTTATGAATTAAAGCCCGTGCCATTGCTACTCGTTGTTGTTCTCCACCAGAAAGTTCATGAGGAAATTTATTTTGTCGATCACCTAATCCCACAATTTCCAATATTTGCGGAACATCTTCCAATATCTCAGCCCGAGAAATTCCGCAAACTTCCAAGGCATAAGCCACATTTTCAAAAGCAGTTTTTTTATTTAATAATTTAAAATCCTGAAAAACTGTTCCGATATTTCTTCTGTGTTGAGAAATTCGTCTGCGACTAATACTATCAAGTGGTTTATCGTCAAAAAAAACTCGCCCATCTGTGGGAAGCTCCTCAGCATAAATCAATTTTAAAAGCGTCGATTTTCCCGCACCGCTCGTTCCGACAATCGAAACAAATTCGCCCGCTTTTATTTCCAAATTTATATCACCCAGCGCGACATAATTATCCTTATAAATTTTTGAGACATTATCAAACTTAATCATGTTTTTGTATTATTATTTTTTGCTAATTTTATTATATACTACTTTCTCAAATACTTCAAATAGCTTTCCATAAATTCTTTCAACTCACCAGCAAAAACCTCATCCACATTGACGGTTTCAACTTTTGTCCGATGATCTTTGACTAATTTATAGGGGTGAATAATATAGGAACGAATCTGACTGCCCCATTCCGCACTGGATTGTTCACCACGCAATTTTCTTTTTTCCGCTTCACATTCTTCCAAATATTTTTTATGCAATTTAGCTTTTAAGATTTTCAAAGCCTGCTCTTTATTTTGCAATTGACTTCTTTCGTTTTGGCAAGACGCAACAATTCCAGAAGGCAAATGCGTAATTCGCACTGCACTGTCAGTTGTGTTCACACTTTGACCACCTGCGCCAGAAGAACGATAGACATCAACACGCAAATCTTCTGAATTTATTTTCACTTCTTTTATTTCACCAATAATTGGCAAAATTTCCACTGCCGAAAAAGAAGTTTGTCGCAGATTGTCAGAATTAAATGGTGATAAACGCACCAAGCGATGTGTCCCCATTTCACTTTTAAGATAACCATAAGCATAGGCACCGGAAACTTCTAGTGTAGCACTTTTTATTCCCGCTTCTTGTCCCCGCGTTTCATCAACCAACTTTATTTTGAAATTATTTTTTTCACCCCAGCGCAAATACATTCGCAAAAGCATTTCCGACCAATCTTGAGCATCCACTCCGCCAGCACCAGAATAAATATTCAAAATTGCATCATTAAAATCATATTCACCAGAAAGCAAAGTTTTAAATTCCAACTCGTCAATCTTTTTTTCTGCTGTTATTATTTTTTGCTCCAATTCTTTTTCATCTTCCGTGTCTTCTATCATTTCGGAAAATTCAATCAACTCAGCTAGTTCTTTTTCTAAATTTTCAAAAGTTTCCAATTCTAGTTTTAGCGTTTCGAGTTCTTGCATAACAGTTGAAGCTTTCCGATTGTCATTCCAAAAATCAGTTGCCGTTGATAAATCTTCTAATTCCAAAATTTTCTGTTTTTTTTGCGTCAAGTCAAAGACAGTCCCGAAGATTCGGGAGTTTAATTTTTAGTTCTGTGATTTTTTGAGTGAAGTTTTGCATAGTTTTTTTAGCCACCAAAAAATAATTAACAATAATAAATCGTGCCATTGATGCGTTTTACGCCATCATTCAAATTGTAAGAGTTAAAGTCAATTTCCTTATTATCTTCACTAAAAACAACTTCTTCTCCTGTACGATTTTTTTGCATACAAGCAAATAATACTGGTCTGTTAGTCCCTGCTCCACCAGAATGATTATCTATAACAATAGCTAATTTTCGACCAATTTTTTGAGCGATTGTTTCAGCATAAGCAATAAATTTTTTATAAAAATCTTCACAATCTAAAGCATCAACCACGCTCGGAATCGGATTTAATCCTCTAATCACAAGCAAAGGCGTCCCATCTTTGGCTGTTGTTTCAATTAAAAATACTGCTCCAGCCAATCGTTCTTTCATTGTATTTCTATCTTGCACCATTGTCACGGAAATAAAATTTGGAAACTTCTTAGCGATACTGTCATATTTTGACGCCCAACAAACATCAGCGATATGACCTGAAAACTCCATCAAGATTCCCCTCGTTGGAACAAATTCCAGATTAGCCATTCCACTATTTTCCTGATCTTGAGCGTTGATATATTCTGCCGTTAAATCCTTGATTTTGACAATATTTTCAAAAGCTTTTATTGCCAACTCGTTAGTAAAGATTTTTTTCCAAGTTTCTTCAGTAACAATATGTTGAATAAAATCAATCATCTGGCTAACTTCTTTGATTGGTATTTTTTCTCGATTTTTTTCCATGCTAACTTTTTCAGCAAACTCCCGATAATTTCTATGCTTGTGCAGTGCATAAAAAAATGTTAGCTGTCTCAAGAGTTCATGAAATTCTTTATACTGGGCTAAACTAGCATAATTATCTTGAAAACTTTTGATATTGCGAAAATCTAGCTTTTCCAAATTAGAAATTTTTTTATCTAAACTAAAAATTATTTCCGGTTTCTGGGTTTGTGTTTTTTTTATTCGCAATTCTTCAAGAATAGCCTCGGCTTGTTTCGCCAAGATTGACAATGGCTTTTCTTTTTTAATAAGTGCTAAACTTTCATTAATTGATTGCGCTAAAGTTTCGTAACGAGCAAGGAACTGCTTGGAATATTTGAAATCATTTTGTTTGTTGAAATTTTTTTCAACAACTGCAATTGGTCCGCTCTCCGCATATTCCTTTGGGAGCTGGCGTATTTCATTTTTTATTTTTTCAAAAGTAATAATTGTCTGCCTAAGTGCTTCAGGGTCATGTTGACCAAATTGACTTTTATCAAAACTAATATAATTTTTAAAATATGTTTCAAAAAATTTAGCTGTCTTTAACACTCCTAAATCAGAATTCTCTTTTAATAATTCCGTCTTAAACTGACTAAAAATTTCCCCCAGTTGCTTGACGCCACTTTCTCCATTTTCGCTAACTCCAATTTTTTTCATTTCTTCGGTAACCACACTGCCAGAATTAATCGCTTTAATCATATTGTAAGTCTCTCCATTGAGAAAATTACCAAAAATTTTATAAGCTAATGTGAAATCCCTAAAAGCAAATGTTAGTTTTTTTTCTTTAGCTATTTTAATTAATGCAAATGCGTCAGGGAAATTATCTTGTTGCAATCTATGTTCCACGCCATTCTGGAAAGCGACAACTGCTTCATCGCTAGAAAAATTTATTTGCACATTTTCTTGCTTTGCCAGATCAATTGTTTTAATTATATCAGAAATTGAACTATTTTGTTGAACAGTTTTAACTAGCAATTCTTGCAAATAATCCTTCCACTTAAGCGTGATATCATTCTTTCTACAAAAATCCGTAGCATCTATTGCCCACTGCAAGTCAACTAATCCCTTATTTTCTCTGATTTTATTTTGAAAAATATTTCTTAAATTTAACTTGATATTATTTGATTTTGCAAAAAGAATGATTTCGCTTAATGCTGTATTGCCTAATGAATAGCCTGCTTTTAGATGCCGTTCTATTCCTGATTGCGTTGCATTTTTAAATTCCTCACCGGAAAAATCCAACTCAATCTTATTTTTTATTATAAAATTTGAAATTATTGATAAGTATTCATTATTGCCTGAAACTAAGCTATTTTTTAATGCTTGATATATACTACCCACAACTTCTGGTTCAGAAAAAAATGCTTCATTGATATTTATATTATTTGATTTTGCAACTTGCGTAATTTCATTAACAGTGGGAATATCATGTTGCTTTAGCTTTTTTATTATTCCAATTTTTACTGCCTCTTCAAATTCTCCACTGGCGGAGTCAACATCTATATTTTTTTCTTTTACAAATTTTAAAAATCTAGCAGAAGAATTACAGTCGCCATTACACAGGGAATATTTCAGTTTTCCCTGTAACGCTTTTACTATTCTTGGAGCAGAAAAATCAAGATTTATGTTTGTCATATCTGCCAAACCACTAAGATTTACAATATTATCAGCATTATCAATATCCAATCCTTCTTGCAAGATATTATTTAAATCAACTTTAATATCAGTTGCTTTGGCAAAAAGCATAAGCCGCCTTGCTCCTGTGCTATTTGATGATTTTTCAATATTCTTTATTATTCCAATTCTTACCGCATCTTCAAATCCTCCACCTGAAAAATCCAGATTCACTTTTTTTTCATTTGCGAATTTTAAAAAACTAGCAGCAGAATCACAATCGTAATTACACAAAGAATAGCTCAGCTTTACCTGTAATGCTTTTATTATTTTTGGAATGGAAAAATTAAGGTTTATCTTTGCCTCATCTGCCAAGTTACCAAACATTATGATATTATTAGCATTATCAATATTCAATCCTTCTTGCAAAATATTATTTAAATCAACTTTTATATTATTCTCCTTAGCAATAAGCACCAACCGATTTGCTTCCGTGTAACTTGCCAACTTTTCAATATTTTTTATTATTCCAAGCTTCACTGCTTCTTCAAATTCTCCACCTGAAAAATCCAGATTCACATTTTTTTCCTTTGCAAATTTTAACAATCTAGTAAAATAATCACAATTACCATTACACAAAAAATATTTCAGTTTTCCCTGTAACGCTTTTATTATTTTTGGAATAGAGAAATCAAGATTTATATTTGCTTTATCTGCTAATTCGCTAATCTTTATAATATTATCAGTATTATTAATATTCATTCCTTCTTGCAAAATCTTATTTAAATCAACTTTGATATTACTTGCTTTGGCAATAAGCATCAACTCATGGGCTTTTTTGTCACTTGACCAGTTTTCAATATTTTCTACTATTCCAAGCCTTATGGCTTCTTCAAACTCCTCATCTGAAAAATCCAGATCCATATTTTTCTCCTTTTCAAATTTTAAAACATTCAGAGCATGCGCGCAGTGTCCCGTTGCTAATTGTCTTTTTAAGCATCGACGCGTAGCTTTCTTCATTTCCTCTCCGGAAAAGTCCAACTCAATATTTTTTCTCGTTGCAAAAAGCATACACTTTTCAAAATCATACACCCTCCCACCACTTAAACTGTTTTTGAGTTGCTCTTGCAAAAATGATTTTAGTTCTAATTTTATAGAATTATTTTCAGCAAAATCGATTATGCGATAGATAATTTGCTCATCAAATCCATGCCGTTCTGCAGAAGCATTAAGAACCCCACTGAAATCCAGGTTTATATTTTTAGTTTTAGCAAAATCAATAATATCTGAAATATTTTCCTGTCGCTCATCGCGATAAAAAGTTTCACTTATAAATTCACATAAAATACTGTTCAGGTCTACCTCTACATTTCTTTGATTGGCGATATATGCGATTCTTTTTATTTCATACAAGCATTCCATACAATCATGATTCGACCGCACTGCCTCTTCTAATGCATATCGAAATCTTTCCTTCTCGTTTTCATATCGCCTTTCATACTTTTTTTTATCTCCCGTGCTCCAACTATAAATATCCCCTCCCGAACTTCCATTATAATTATCCCTGCTCACACTTAAGTCTTCCCCATCATCATAATCAGTATCGTTATCATGTTTAGCATAACGATCAAAATCCAAATCAAATGCATCTCGCCAATGTTCTTGAGAAACTCCACTAGCCTTGAAATCAGTTGCTATGGCCTCTGCTTTTTTTGCAAGTTTTCTTGTGTCTTTTTCTTTTTTTATTTTTGGTGCTCCAAAATTTCCTTCACGCATATATTTATTTTTAAAAAAATAATTTAAACCTTAATCGGTGAAACCGTTTGGTTATCCAAAATCATCTTCTGTGCAAATTCATCCACCATTGAAATTGTTAATACCGAATCGATTTGATTTTTCCTAAACGCACTGACATCTAACTTGCTTTTATAATTCTCAACAAAAATTCTATAAAACTCCTGACGATCTTCTTTGGTAATTGACAATAAATCACACATGCCACCCAAAAACATTTTTCCCAGTGCATAAATTTCATCTCGCGTATCCTTGATAATGCCTTTGGGAATTTTCCACTCAGGATCATTAATTATCAGTGGTGATAAAAAAAGTTTTTTTCCGTTAAGCGAAATTATTGAATCCAAATCGACAATCTCAGCCAGAGATAATGTCATATTTCCAGAATTAAGATAACACATAATCTTGCCACCGTTATGCAAAATTGCCAAATTAATGGCCGCTTGTTTGAATGTATCTTGCAAATAAGTTTTTATTGATTCTGGCTCGCTTGTGGTATATCGTTTTTCATCTTGTTTTAATTCATTTTCCAAATTCAATGTTCTGAAAACATTTTGCAACATTTCTTCTTTCCCTTTTTTATTTTCCTCGCAAAAATCCTTAATCCGCATTGTCTCGCGTGTAAGTCTAATAATTTCAGCTGGCTCAAATAAATCAATATCTTCTAGTTGTTTTTGAGATAGACCGGCTTTTGCGCCTTCTTCTTTCAAATAAACTCTGAGTTGTTTTTTGTCCACTTTTTTTCCGCCTAGCATAACTTGCTCAAGATTAACCGCGCCAGCAATTGCCTCACAACGCAAACCAGCCTTTGTTAATTCATTTGCACTTTCAATTAACGGCGTTACATTTCTTTTATCAAAAAGCCCAAGCACATTATATCCCCAACCATATTCTTTTGATTTATGCAAAGTAATTTCATCATCTTTCCCCTGATAAGCATCTTTTTTACTGGCATAATATTTCGAATAAAGATAGCCGACGCCTTTCATCGCAATGCGAAAAAAAATATTATTATTTTTATCTTTAATGCCCACGGGAGAAAACCAAGATGCTCGATGATGATTTTGATGTGTTTCCAAATTAAATTCTCCCTGTGGATCTTTAAAAAAAACCATTTTTTCAATCTTAAATGGCAAATCAATTTCAGAATTCTGATAACTAACCTCAAAATCTTTATCTTTTTTTTCTAATTGCTTAAATCTATATTCTTGTTCTGGCATATTATTTTTTTATTATTTTTACCCAAAAATCAACATCCCCACCATCAACATAATTCCCAAAAGAAATGTTGCGACTTGCAAAATGCCTTTTTTTATTTCATTGTGTTTATGCAATTCTGGAATCAAATCAGTTCCCGCCACATAAATAAAACCACCGGCGGCAAAAGGAATCAGAATTTCAGTGAGATCGATATTCGTGCTAATTATTAATACAAAAACTGCTCCAGCAATTGCCACAAGCGCACTTAAGAAATTATACACTAAAGCTTTCTTAATGGAAAACCCGCCATATAATAGTGATGCGAAATTACCAATCTCATGTGGAATTTCATGAAAAATTACCGCCACAGTTGTGGCAATTCCCACTGGTACGCTCACAATAAAACTGGCCGCAATCACTGCTCCATCAATAAAATTATGCATTGCGTCTCCCACCAAGATCACATAAGAAAACGGATGCGGATGATCAACGCATGGCTCCTCATGACAATGTCGCCAATGCAAAACTTTTTCCAAAACAAAAAATAAAAAGATGCCGGCCAAAATCCAAAGTGAAACTTGAAGGCTTGAAGTTTTTTTATAAGCTTCGGGAATAAGATGAATAAAGGCATCCCCCATCAGCGTTCCGGCTGAAAGACTGACGAAATAAATCAAATATTTATATAATTTATTTTTATCCAGTGCCAGCGTAAAAACTCCGACAAGCGAAATCAGACTAACAATAAAAACAGAAATCAAAGTATAAATCCAAATCATATTACAAAAACTTTTTAATCAATTCGATATGTCCCATTTCGGCTTGCATAATTGCACCAAAAAATTTACGAATATGCGCCTCGCTTGATTCTGCGGTAAATTTTTTATATATTTCCACGGCATGATCTTCCAATTCAATTGTTTTTTTGAAATTTTCCAAATCTTCACTGGAACAATTTTCCGGTTTAATTTCCGGCATAGAAATATTTAAAAGTTTTGTTGCAATAATCGCATGCTCCAATTCCACTTTCGCCAACCGCTTATACATTTTCATAATTTGATAATCTTTTGCTTCTCCTGCCATGCAAAGATAAATTACATTCGCTCGAGTTTCCAGTGCTAATGTTTCTATGAGATTTTTTTTCGATAACTCACTAATTTCCGTTTTGATTTCTGCAATCGGCTGGGCTTCCGCTCCCAATTTAATAAAACCTTCTTTTGCCCCACAAAAAGGACAATCACTTGGTTTACCACTGCCGATATAGGCATCTCCACAAATTTCACAGATGTATAAATTCATAAATTTATTTTTTAAAAAATTAAATTAAATTATTTCTTTATATAATCACGACCCATCACAAACCCTCGTCCCCTTTATTCTCTCACATCCATCAAAACAATAAAC
>JBAXKA010000030.1:0-12167 GCA_037137555.1 Candidatus Moraniibacteriota bacterium | reverse complement strand
AAATATGTAAGAATTTATTATTCTTGAAATAAATATCCAAGGCGTCTTCCTGATTAGACGAAATTATAAATAAGGGATGAAGCGCAGAAAGTTTTTCCAAGTTTTTTCTAATATGTTCGTCTATTCTTAAATATTCAAATGCCTTGTTTTGTAATTTAAAAAATTTTTCATTATCCTCTTCACTAACTTTTGTACTTTCAAAAACATTCCCATTAAAAAAATCCATGTGCTGTTCACGAGTTAATTTTTTTCCAGAAATTTCAAAATTTATTTGAAACGCCAATTCATATGTATCATGAATCACGCCGTCAAAATCAAAAATTATGGTTTTTTCTTTTTTCATATATTGCAATTATTTAACTATTTCAACGGACAACTCTCAATCAAAACAAAATTATAGCACGATTGGAGAAATAAAACCTTCTTTTTCAACAAATTCTTTCGAAATAATATACTTTTCTGGGATATCCAATTTTGCGGATATTTTTTCTAACTTGACATAATCTCGCCTTACACCTTTTAATTTTATTTCAAAAGCAATTCTATTTTCCCAAATTAAATCAATTTCTTCCGTGTTGCGCTTATTATAGCAACTAATTTTTCCATACTTGCTCAATTGATTCACCACGCCATTTTCAAAAAGCTGTGCATCATTAACGTTACCAATAACTCTTAATAACCCAGTGTCACTAAAATAAACTTTTTTTCCGCCCGCCACTGCTCGATCAATACCTTTGGCATAACGGGGTAATAATCTTATAATAAATGTGCTTTGTAAAAACTCCAGGTAACTATAAATCTTGGTTCGATTGATACCTAACTCACTAGCAACTCTGGTCACATCCAAAAGTGATCCGACTCGTGGCACCAAAAGTAGCAGCAAGTCGCGTAATTCCTGAATATCCTTATAGTCTGAAAGAATTTTAAGATCTTTTTCAAAAAAAGAAGCAAAAATATTTTTTAAGATTTGTTTTTTCATTTCCTTATCTTTTTCTAAAACCACTGCTGGAAATCCTCCATATTGCAAAAAATCTTCATAATCAGTTTGAAATTTTTTGTGCACAAATAAAGTGCTTTTTTTAATTGCACCAGAAATTTGCTCAGTTTCCAACTCATTGACATTGATTTTGTTTTGAAAATAGAGATATTCTTGAAAACTCAGCGGATTAAGTTGAAAAAGGAATTTTCTGCCTGAAAGAGATTCGGGGAAAAGATTCTTCAAATAATAATTCGATGAGCCCGTAACGATAAATTTTATTTGATAATGATCGATTAGGTACTTGATGATTTTCGTGATTTCCGGAAAAATCTGAATTTCATCGATACAGACAAATAGTTTTTTTAGCTTGGAATTTCCAACTAGGATAACTAAGCGTTTATAGATATTATTATAGTCGATATCCTCAAAAACTTTCACATCCAATGGATTTTCAAAATCAAACCACAGCTTTTCTTTATCGGAAATTCGATCATACAGTTGGCGCATTAAAGTAGTCTTGCCAACCTGCCTCATTCCAGTAATGATTATGGCCTCCTTTTTATCTAAATAGCCCGTTAATTGGCTAAATAATGCCCTTTTTTTCATATATGTATGATAATTATTACAAATTTACGCTTATTTGTAATTATATTAAGACAAATTAACAAAATAGTCAACGGTCGCTCCTAAGTTAATTATTTCAACGGACAACTCTCAATCAAAACAAAATTATTTTTTCCTTCGCCAAAATGGCTGGCCATTATATCCACTGACTCAACACCGACTGCGAAAGAAGCTTTTTCATCAATCTCTGGTATGTTTTTTAGTTTTTCCCATTTTTCTTTTCTAATTTTCCCTAGCGTAATATGGGGAGAGAATATTTTTTTAGAAGCAACGAAAATTTCCAATTCTTTTTCAATTGCCTCGCAAAGAATTTTTAATTTTTCACTAACTATTCCTGTTACACGAAATTCTTGCGGTTTTTCAATATTTGGTGCCAAGCAAATTTTTTCAAATTCCAGATCAAAAAGTTCCAGCTCGCAAACCGCTTCACGAACTTTTTGGCAAGCATCAGCCACAACATCATTGTCGATATAGCCCAAGAAAAATAAACTAATATTTAGATTTTCTTCTTTGGTCCATTTTACTGGCAAGTCTTGCCACTTCTCACAACTAGCAATCAATCGTCTTTTAATTCTATCAGAAAGATTAATGCTAATAAATATTTTTCTTTTCATTTATTTTTTTGAATAATTATTTTTAATTAAGTTTTTTATCGCTACTTTAAATTTATCACCCTTTTCTTCGAAATTTTTCCAGATGCTATAACTCGGAGACGCCGATGAGAGCAAACAAACCTTGCCAATTTTAGTATTTTCAAAAGCAAACTTCACTGCCTCGTCCATATTTTTTGTATGCAGAATTAAATATTTATTCTGAGACTTCTTGAAAATTTCTTTTTCAATATCTTGGCCACTATCTGGAAAAAAAACAATATTTTTTATTTTTGATTTCTCAATTGCAAGCGCTAATTTTGAAAAATCATAGCCACGATTCAATCCGCCCAAAAAAATTGTATCGGTATTGGGAAGGGCTAAAATTGCGGCGATTGTTGATTCTGGTGTTGTTGAAATTGCATCATCATAAAATTTAATGCCTTTAAATTCACCCACAAATTCCAAACGATGAGCAAGACCTTTGAAATTTTCAATGCCCTGCTTGATTGAGTTTTTTGAAATATTTAAAATATTTGCCACTGCAATCGCCGCTTTAACATTTTCCAAATTATGCTTTCCCAAGAGTGGCACGGTGATATTTTCAAGATCGATTTTGCTAAAATCTTTTAGACTATTTTTAGCTAAGCATTTTTTCAGCTCTTTATTTTTTTTATTAAACACTACATAATCAGTTGGATTTTGAAATTTAATAATATTTCTTTTCGCCTCATAATATTTTTCCACACTGCCATGATAATCCATATGTTCCGGAAAAAGATTTGTTACAACTGCAATATGCGGGGAATAATCAATATCATCTAGTTGATAGCTGGAAAGTTCTACCACAAAAATTTCCTCCTTATCAATTGGTTTAAGTAATATTTCCAACATTGGATTGCCAATATTCCCCACTAAGCACACTTTTTTTCCAGCTTCTTTCAAGATAGCATAAATTAAAGAAGCGGTTGTGCTCTTGCCTTTGCTTCCCGTCACTCCAATTGTAATATTATTTTTTATTTGTGAAAAAAAGATATTCGTGGCTGTGGTGTAGTGATTCGTCATTAACTCTTTTTTAATGCCAGGTGTTTTTATAATCAAATCATAGCCAGCTTGTTTTTTAAGATAATTTTTATCTGTTTTTTGATCAGCAATATCAACTTGCAAGTCTGGAAAATATTGTTTGAGATATTTTTCCGTCATCCTGCCTTCTTTGCCATAACCAAGAATTAAAACATTTTTTATGCCAAAAAATTTAAATTTAGCGGGTAGCGTTGGAGCATTATTTGTGGCAAAAACTTTTTCCAAGAGTTTAGTTGGATTTTTAATTTTATTGGCTAGTTTTTTTATAATAAAATCATCAGGAAATTTATTTTTAGCCAAAAATAAAGCACCCTGCGCTTCATCAAAAACACCAACACAATCGAATGGTTTCATTTTCCCCCAACCTAAGACATCCAAAAATAATGGCAATAACTTTTCATCTGCATATAAATTTCTCCCAAAAATTTCCATCAGTTCTTTTTTTGAAAGAAAAGCTGAAAGCAATGTCCAGACAAAAATACATTTTGGACATTCGCCACACCATAATGTTTCTGGTCGCTCTTTGTGAATGCGAAAATTACGATTGCAACTGGAAAAAATCGAAAAATATTTTTTATGCTCAGCAAACATTTCTGCAATCCGAATTTCATAATATGGTCGCAAAAGTGAAAAATATAAAATATCTGGACAAATAAACTTTTTAGTATAGTCCTGAAAAAGTTTTTCAAATTCAGCCGACTTGCTCCATTGATGATTGACTTCTTCGCCAAGATAATTAATATTTCCAAAATTACTACTATATTCGTTGCCAACGATAATTTGATTATAATCATAAATAACTGCCGATAAATAACCCAGAAAAGCAAAAATCGCTGAAATTGGCACATGACCATTATATGTTCCTTCAAGTTGTCCAAAAATTTTCGCATCCATCTGACGCGAAATCGCAAGTTTTTCTATTTGCATTTTATCAATAATATTTTGAGCTATCGGATCTTTTTTTTCTGTCTCAATTAACATCGCTGTAATATGTTCTTTTTGTTTTTTTAAAAGTTCTACTGCAACAATAGAATCCTTTCCACCGCCAATCCCAACCAGCGATCTATTTTTTCTAATAAATTTTTGGGATGAGGGATTTGCTTTTCTGGAATAATTAAACTTAATTAATTTTTTCGCATCAAGTTTGTTGTGATAAAAAAATTCCCCCAAACCTTTTTGATAAACCGTATCCCAAAATTCAGCTTGTTCTTTTGAAAGTGCAAAATTAGTTTTTATTTTTGGAGGACAATACAATTTATAATAACTAACTCCCAAGATTAAATGCACGCTGGTCAATAAATTCCCTAAAAGTTCCGCTGGAATATTGACGACTGAAAAAACTTCCGGAAAAGAAATTGTTTCCGAAAAATTAAGAGAATCACGATTAGCAAATTTTATTTCATACTCAAAAACAATTCGAGCTTTTTCTGGCTCCAACTTATATTTCGTAAATTCAAAAGTTTTTGGGATTGGTTTTTTCACAAGGTTATCTTTTAAGCACTTTTCCATTCTGATTTCCGTTATAGACCGAATCTTCCAAAACAATTTCACCATTAATCATAACCAATTTGATGCCCTTTGAGTATTGATAGGGATTTTCGATTGTGGCAGGACTTGCAATTGTATCTTTATCTAAAATTAACAGGTCGGCAAAATAACCTTTTTTTAAACTGCCTCTTTTTTTAATTCCAAATTTTTCGGCTGGTGCTAGTGTCATTTTATTGATAGCTGATTCCCATGTTAGCAATTTTTCTTTCTTAACATATTTTTCAAGCACTTTTGTAAACGCTCCGAAATTACGCGGATGCACTCGTTCACCTGTTTCCACATGAGCTATGTCATAGCCAGCACCATTTGTTGCAATGATTGATAGTGGGTGCAAAATGGCTTGTTTAATATTTTTTTCACTTAAAACTTCCACGGAAGTTACAACCATGCCTTCTGAAGCAATGAATATGTTAACAATTGTTTCCTCAATAGATTTTTCTTGACTTTTGGCAATTTCTATAATGCTATGACGAGCCAATGTTTTATTTAGAGGAGAAATTGCAATCTCAATTTTAGAATAATCAAATTCCGATTCACGCATCTCCTCGATAATTTTTGTACGAATTACTGGATCTTTTAATTTATGCAGCATCATTTTTTTTCCACCTTCGGAAATCCAGGCTGGCAAAAAAGAATACAAAACCGAACCGGTTGCAGTATATGGATAAACATCAAATGTTATATCTATACCATCTTCTTTCGCTTTATCAATCAAATTCAAAACGGCTGTCATTTTTGGCCAATTTTTTTCACCAATTATTTTTAGATGTGAAATTTGCAATTTTACTCCAGATTCTCTGGCAAGCCTGATTGCTTCTTCAATAGCATCTTCGATATCTTGTTGTTCCGAGCGAATATGTGTAGCGTATACCCCGTTATATTTTTTAACAATTTTGGCCAATGCTAAAAATTCAGCATAAGGTGCAATTCGTGCATGTGAATAAATTAAACCCGTTGACATTCCCAATGCACCCTCTTTCATAGCTTTCTCTAATGTTTTTTTTAAGGCTTCAATTTCTTTGGGCAAAAGACTGCGAATTTCATCGCCAATAATTCCTCGCCGTAGTGTAGCATGTCCAACGAGTGTGGCAAAATTAGGTGAAATTTTTTTCGCTTCTAGTATTGAAAATAATTCACTGATTGTCAACCAATTGACATTAACTTTTTTAATATCCACCCATTTTTGAATCGCATCAATTGTTGCAGGCGTAGCAAGTGGAGCAAGAGAAGTTCCACAATTTCCGCCCACAATTGTTGTAATGCCTTGATAAATCAAACTTTCTAGATGCGGATTTGAAAATATTCGCCAATATGTATCACTATGATTATTGATATCAATAAATCCTGGACACACTATTTTTCCTCGTGCATTAATTTCCACATTTGCGCGTGCATCAATCAAATCGCCAATTTTAACAATTTCAGCTTCTTTGATTCCAATATCACCGCGAAAAGCCGGCTTTCCCGTTCCGTCAATAATACTAGCATTTTTAATAATTACATCGTACATATTTTTTTTATTTATTGCTAATATATTCCGCCATTTCCACTAGCCGATTAGAATATGCCCATTCGTTATCATACCAACCGACAACTTTCACAAGATTACCATTCGCCATTGTAAGTGGCAAATCAACGATCGCGCTATGCGAATCTCCCTTGAAATCCATCGAAACCAAGCCCTCATCACTCACTGCTAAAATTCCTCGCATATTGTTTTGGGCTGCTTCACTAAAGGCTATATTTATTTCTTCCACTGTTACTTCCTTTTTTAAATTACAAATAAAATCCACAATTGAAACTACTGGCGTTGGAACACGAAGGGAAATTCCATCTAACTTTCCCGCTAAATGCTTTATGACTTTTCCAACAGTCTTAGCTGCTCCGGTTGTGGTGGGAATAATACTCAAGGCTGCTGCTCTCGCTCGACGCAAATCCTTATGTGGCAAATCTAAAATTCGCTGATCGTTTGTGTATGAATGCGTTGTCGTCATAAAACCTTTTTCCACGCCGAAATTATCATCCAAAATTTTAATCATCGGCGCCAAACAATTTGTCGTGCAAGAACCATTAGAAATTATATCCTCGCTTGAATCATATTCATTTTCATTAACACCAAAAAGATAAATTGGAATATCATCCTTGGGTGGCGCACTAAGAATTACTTTTTTTGCTCCCGCCGTAATATGCTTTCCGGCTTTTTCACGATTTTCAAAAATACCCGTGCATTCTAAAACAATATCAATCCCCAGTTCTCCCCAAGGCAATTTTTCCGGATCTGCCTGTGAAAAAAATTTAATTCGCGTTCCATCAATAATCAATTCTGAATTTTCTTCGTCAATATTCACCTCATGATTGTAGCGACCATAGCTAGAATCATATTTAAATAAATGTGCGGCGGTTTTGAGATCGGTCAAATCATTGATTGCCACCACTTCCAAATCCTCTTTTTCAAAAGCGATTTTGAGACTCGGTCGGCCAATGCGACCAAAACCATTAATTGCGATTTTTGTCATAAAATTAAATGTTAAATATTATTTTTTTAATATATTCAGATTATACTACAACTCCTGTTATTTTCCAATGATCCCCCGTCACTTTCTTAATACTAAATTTTATCTTTTCAAATTCTGTATTTTTAGTAATACTTGCAAGACCAAATTGCAAATTTTCGATACTGATATCTTCTGTGTGTTCCGGATGACCATCATGGGAGAGACTGATCATGCCAATTTCCAGTTTGACTTCTTTGATCTGCTGAAGTTTTTTTTCTTTCACGAGCAATTTCAGTTCGTCAATTATTTCTTTAGCTAATATAAAATCATGCATATTATTTTTTCCAAAGTCCATGAATATTACAATAAGCTCGTGATGTAACATTTTCTGCTTCCAGAAAAAATTCTGCTTGTGGCTCATCACCTGGATTTAAAAATTTACGATATGTCCTGTGCTCTGTGATTACTTCAATCCATTCAATATAATGCTCGCTTTCCATTGGATGATTAATTTCTCCCACACGGACAATCACACTTGTGCTGGTTTTTTCAATTACTGGCAAATGTTTTTCATTGCCAGCGCTATCTTCTGTTGCTTCATTTTTTTGCTCCATTGGAACACCACAACAAACTAATTCACCAACACCATTATGCACCGACTCAATAATATTTCCGCACACATTACACTTGTAAATTTGATTTAATTCTGTCATAAATTTATTTTAAAAAATTATTTATTATTTAATGCACCGCACAAGAAATACATGGATCATAGGCACGAATAAATGCTCGCAATTTTTTTTCTTTATTTTTATCTTTTAGTTTTAGTATCTGTGGAATATAGGCGGCGATATCATCTTCCAGATTTGACAAAAATTGAGCAGTTGGCGTAATAATATTTACATTTTTTATATAACCTTTGTCATCTACATCAATATGATAATATAATGTTCCGCGCGGAGCTTCCACGGCTGCAACACCAATACCAGCTTTGATATCATATTCTTTTGTAACAACTTCGTCTAAATCACTATTTAATAATTCCAGTAAAATTCTTTTTGATTCTTCGATCGAATGAATCACCTCTACCATTTGAAAAAGAATATTATGAAACGGGTTGTAATCGGGAAAAGCAAAATTCAAATCGCGCAAATATCTGACAGCATTTTCGCGCAATTTAGCTCGATTATTATTTACGCGTGCAATCGCTCCCACCATATAGCTTTTGCCATTATGTTCAACTCTTTTTATTATTTCATTTTGTTTTTGCAATTCCAAAAAATTTAATTCAAACTTTTCCACAGGAATATGCAAACCAAAATTAGAACTTATATCTCCATCATAAATTGCATATTCACCTTTTTTGGAAAGACAAACATATTCCGTTTCACGAGAAAAATTTGGAATTTTAATTTTCTGGAAAAACGCACCAAGTTCCAGTGCAATTTGCAAAATTTCTCCAGCATCTTTAAGTAATTTTTTTAAGGCTTCTTTGTCTGGTGCTTTCTTGAATCCACCCACTTCATTAGTCAATGGATGCACCACGCGACCACCAATCACTTTCACAATCTCCATTCCATATTCACGAATTCTAATGGCTTTTTTTGCTTCTTCGGGATATTTATTGATCAATTCAATGTCATTATCCATATCCAAAAAATCCGCCAAAGATAAAAAGAACAGATGCAAAGCATGAGAATGAATAATTTGAGCATATTCCATAAGTGAACGCAACTTTTTTGTTTCCGGTGTGACGGAAATATTCATTGCATTTTCCAGTGCTTTGATTGAAGTGAGATTATGCACCACGGGACAAATTCCACAAATTCGCTGAGCAATAAGTGGCATGTCCTTATATTCTCGTCCAATAAGCACGCCTTCAATAAGTCGAATGCCTTCTTGCACTTGCAATTTTGCTGATTTCACATCACCGTTTAGCACGCTCGCCATAAAGCCAGTATGTCCTTCCATTTTTGCAATGTGATTGATTTTTATATTCATAATTTAATTATACTTTATTTTTAATAATCTGGCTATTTAAATTTACAAACGGTTGCTAACTCACTCAAATCTTCTGCCATCAACTGTGGATTCTCCATGCTCTGATCAGAAAGTAAATAATACATAATTGATTGTGGATCATTTGTGTGTCCAATGCCCAGGCTATGACCCATTTCATGAATAATAGTTAAACGCAAATCAGCAATTTGTTTGAACTGATAAATATTAATTTCCTTGCCATCATATAATCCTTTTTCAAACTCTTTTGCATCGCCATAATTATTTTTATAGGTTGAAATATTTGCGTTATATTCATTCACGACTTTTTTTTCTTTTGAAGCCAGCGCATTAGTTTTTCCTGCTAGATTATTTATTTCCAGTCGTTCTTTTTCAAGTTTATCTCGTAAATCTGCTAAATTTTCTTTTTCTTTTTTTAGATCATCTAGATCCTTTTCAGTTGCACCTCCTTGCTTGTTTAAACTTTCCACTTTTTTATTATAATTTTTCATTTTTTTTTCATACACAGCCACATCAGCATTGTATTTCGCCATTTTTTGTGTGTAATCCTCACTAAGATTTCCATATTGAGTTGTAATTTGCTTGCGTGAAATTTCCAACTGATTGAGATCTTGCGTCAATTTATCTGATTCAATTGAGGCCTGCTGTCTTTCATCAAAAATTAAATTGATTTTAAACTGTGCATCAGGATTATATTTAAATAAATTCTTACCGGATTGATCTTCCCAAAGCTTCTCTGCTTCAGAAGCTACAACCAAGAAATCATTCGTGCTTAACTTAAATCTCGGATCAACTGTTCCAATAGCATATTGAAAAGGTTCAGAGCAAGGCAAACCAATTCCGGTAACATCGGAAATATTTTCTCGTACATCCAAAACAGTTTCCCGCACAGCCGCTTTATTTTTTAAAATTATTCCACTGGCGGAAAAAAGAATAATTAAAATGATATATTGAAAGATTTTTTTCATCTTTTTATTGCTTAATTATTTTATGTTCTCTTGCTTCTAATTCATCACGCAAACCAAAAATTTCGGTCATATTTTGGAACTGCTCATCCGTCATCATATTTTTTAACATTGAACGCATCGCTGTGATATTACCAGTTTCGCGAAGTCCTCGACAACCTTGACATTGCGCTCTTGCACTTGGGCAAACTGCTCCACAACCGCCAAGTATCATAGGCCCGAAACAAGGCTTCTTATCTAGTAAGAGACAACGATTTCCTGCTTTTTTACATTCCATACAAACTGGCTGATCTGGAATGATTGGAATATTTCCCTTAAGTAAATCTGGAATATACTTTAAAAATTCTTCGCCATTAATTGGACAGCCAGGAAAAACAAAATCTACTTTTACGAAATTATCAATTTCTCGAATTTCTGGATTATTGATTCCTTGCAAATATTTATAAACATGCTTAATTGTGTTGACGCCTTCGTGATAATTTTTAATCTCAGGGATTCCACCCATTGCTGCGCAATTTCCCAGCGCAACTAATATTTTTGCTCTTTTTCTTGCGACAAGTAATGTTTTTTCATTTTCTTTTGTCGCTGGATTACCTTCAATTAAAACTAAATCCAACTCTCCTTCATCGTCCGCTTGATCTTCGATTAAGCGAAAATCAACTAGCTCCACTTTTTCCGCAAATTCCAAAAAACGAGTGCCAAGATCCAAAAGAACAAATTGACAGCCTTCACAGGAAGTTAAGCTAATAATTGCTACCCGTGGTTTTTTTGTTTTTTGTTTAGAGATCATATTTTTTAATAATATATTTTTAGTTTTTAGTTTTTCTAGTTTAGCATAGAATTATAAAAAAATAAATTAAAACGAGGATAGACCATTTGGTCAATCCTCGTTAGGAAAATCATTGCCGCCTCATCAAATGAAAGGCGGATAACAACTTTCCACAATCGATCGTGTATGTGCGCATACAAGCGTCGATAAACCTTGTATTGTCCGACTGCTCATCAAGCACAGCCTGACAAAGTTTTTTATTTGCTAGACGCACTATGTATCCATAGTGAATAAACATTGATTGTCCAACTTCAAACTGCTCATCGCCACAAGGAATGAGCTGAAGATTTTTGAACACAATCACTATGCCCTGATTGACATAGAGACCCGTGTAGCTATTATTCTTTTCCCTCGTTATTTTCACAGGCAACATCATGTGAAAAATTAAAAAAATTTTTGCCATGCCATTTCGCAATCCTTGATCGCGAATATCCTTAAGAGCATAATTGATATGATCTTCTCCGCCAAAGAACAGCGCCACGGCCTCTTCGTCGATATTTTCTTTTTTAAGATTTCTCGAAAAAAGAATTAAACGCTCAGCCGTTTCCAATTCTAATGGAAAAACTTGTCTAAACTTTTCCATGGAAACCATTTTTGGGTTAACAGAAAAAGCTAATTGCTGACAATTAACTTCTTCTGCTCTTTTTGCCATGCAACTTCTGACGATACCAGCCAAAAGTGCCAATCCGTTTTGGGTCAGTTTCATAGCTTTTCTCCGTTTTCTTTTAAAATTTGAAAGATCATTTCGGCATCTGCAGTCGTTATTTTTTCGATTGCAACATTTTGCTGTGTTAAGCAATAATCACCGACTGCTAATCCTACAATGGTTTTTACTGTTTGTCTAGTGCCATCAAAAAGCTCCAAAATAATTTGTCCATTTTCTTCAAGCCCAATTACTTTTTTGGGAATCGTTAAGCACATATAAAAAAAATAATATTTTTTTGATTATCACTTCCCATCACAAACCCTCGTCCCTTTCTTTCTCTCACACCCATCAAAACAATAAACATTATTACAAGTTACTTTTTCACAATC
>JBAXKA010000029.1:0-12363 GCA_037137555.1 Candidatus Moraniibacteriota bacterium | reverse complement strand
AAATTATTCTTTTCTTTTTCAATTCCCTGATATGTTTTTCTACTGATAAATTCTCTGGAAGAACTCCTCCGATGTCTTTGATTGTTTGTCTCACTTTTCCACCCACCATAAAATGTGTTTTTGTAGCACTTTGTGCTCCGCGAATTTTGTCTTTTTTTATTTTCTCATCAGTCTGCGTAATGCGAAAAAGATTAGCAGCCAGTTCCGTTGACCCCGCCCTGTCCAATAATTCTCCTTTTCTGATCCCTTTTTTATTTTCAATTTCTTTCAATGGCATACCATAGAGTCCTCGATACCCTGCGTCATTAAACGAACCAAAATTAGAAACTCCGGCATTTTTGGCAGTTTTAAAAAGTTTTTTATTATGATCCGCTACCTCTGTGCGAATAAAAAGTCTTTTGTCCGCATCGGAAAGTTGCTCAAAAATTTCTTGTTTTCTGGTTTGTATGGCAAAATAAGTCTGCGCCATAGCAATCTCAGGTTTCTCAGAATCACCATTTTGAGCGATAAGATAACAGGCATAGCGATCTAATTTCCAATCTCTTATTTCTCGGACTGTATTTGAGCCGATTTTGACCATTTTACTGACATCACGAAAATGGTTCTCAATCTCTTGATTTGCCTTGAAACAGGCTTTTTGCGCCCTTTCAATAACCTTCTGAAAATTTTCCCATCTGTCATAACCCAAAAGTGGCATCAGCTCTCGCGCCTCCCAATATTCAATGCCACTTTCATCGATTTTTTTAATGTTCTCAAAGTCCTTGTGGACTCCCCACATAACCTCTGTTTTTGGCATAACTTTAAAATTAGTTTTTATTATACTGATACTATAACATCAAGACAAAAGCTTCGTCAACTCTAAAGATATTTACCACCTCTTTCTTTCAACTCTTCCACTGCTTTTTTCACTTCTTGCGAACGACCTTTTGGGCAAATAAGCAAAGCGTCTTGGGTGTCAATAATTACCAAATCATCAATGCCAATTGTGGCAATCAATTTTTTATCACTACCATAAATAATACAACCAGAAGTATCAATATTTAATCTTTCGCCACGCACGAGATTGCGTTTTTCATCAGTCTTAGTGAGTAAATTTTCATGTAGCGTATCCCAGGCACCAATATCTTTCCATTCAAACTCACCTTGAATAATTAATACTTCACTTGGATCCATTTTTTCTGTTACTGCATAATCAATCGAAATTTTATCCATCGAAAGATATAGTCTTTTAATTTCAGCCTCTTTATTTTCCAGCTTCATGAAAGTTGCAATTTCTTTTAATTTGCTTGATATTTCCGGTGCATATTTTGCATATGCTTCCAAAAATTTTTTTGGTGTCCACATATAATAATTAGCATGCCAGAGATAATTTCCTGCTTCAACATATTCTTTGGCCGTACTGAAATCTGGCTTTTCTTTATGTCCCAAAAATTCATAAAATTCTATACCATTTTTTTCAAATTTCTTTTGACCAATCTTTGTATATCCCAATGCCGTGTTCGGACTAGTTGGATAGATTGAAATATCCAGCATCTTGCCAGTTTCCAAAATAACATTCTCAGCTTCTTTGATTGAATTTAAAAATCGATCAACCCTGCCGATATAATGATCGGATGGAATGAATGCCATCGGCTCTTCCGGATCAAGATTATTAAGAAATGTCGCGGCATATCCCATAGCTGGTCCCGTATCTCTCCTGCCTGGTTCGATAATAATATTTTTTCTAGGAAATTCCGGAACTAACTTGCACACTTGTTCCAAAAGATCTTTAGTCGTGGCAATATAAATTTTATCCAAGGGATAATCACGAAAGCGTTCAAGTGTTTCTTCAAACATTGTTTTTTCAGAAATCAATTGGCAAAATTGTTTCGGCTTATCATTTCGACTCATTGGCCAAAGTCGTGAACCACCTCCACCTGCTAGGATTACTATACGCATATATTTTTTATTAATTTATTATTTATTTAATTTAATTTAATATTTTTAGCTTAATTACACTAACATTAAACCACATCAAGCAAAAAAACAAAAGCAAGACCAAATTTCGATATGTTTTTGTCATCAACTTTTGGCTGTTTCAAGCCAAGAAATAGCCAAAACTAGCCTTTTTGCACTTGACGAAAGAAAACCTACATGCTAATCTCAAATAAGTTAAATAGACTGTTGGTCGTAAATTAAATTTTCAAAAAAATGCTAAAAATAATCAATATCATCGAACTCGTCATTGCCATCTTGCTTGTTATTTCTATTTTATTACAAAATAGAGGAGCAGGATTATCCGGAACATTTGGTGGAGGATTTGAAGGTTACTATACCAGACGCGGATTTGAAAAATTTTTGGTTTTTTTCTCAATTTTTCTTTCTGCCACTTTCATTATTCTCGCTATTATTAATTTGATTTTGACTAAATAATTTAAGTTAAAAAAAAATATTAGTAACTTATTTAAAAATTACAAGTGGCTTTCACTGAAAAGTCTCTTGAAAATTCATAAGGTCAGCAACTTCAAGGAAAAACTACTTCTTTCTTTTTTGGTCTTGCTTTTTATTTCCTCTTTTTCTTATTGGGGAATTTCTTTCTATTATTCTCACACACTCGCCTTGCCCAATTATGGCGGTGAATATATTGAAGGTAGCGTTGGGCAACCACAACATATCAATCCTCTGCTTTCCGCTTCTAATGATGTTGATGCTGATCTGGCAGAAATTATTTATAGTGGACTTTTGAAATATGACGGAAAAGGTGCTTTGATTTCCGATCTAGCAGAAAACTATGAAATTAGTGATGATAAAACAAATTACACTTTTCATTTGAAAAAAAATGTTACATGGCATGATGGCACGGCTTTTTCTGCTCGCGATGTGCTTTTTACTTTTAATTTAATCACCGATCCTGCTTACAAAAGCCCTTTGCGTTCTAATTGGCAAGGTGTAACCGCTAGCTTAGTAGATGATTTCACAATTACTTTCACCACCAGTCCTTATGCCGGCTTTCTCAACAATGCTACTTTTGGAATTCTCCCTCAACATATTTGGGATAATATAAAACCAGATAATTTTCCTTTGGCTCAATTAAATTTGGAACCAATTGGTACTGGGCCATTCAAATATAGCAGTCCTTTTCAAAAAGATTCTAAGGGCAATATTCTTTCCTATAAATTAATCGCTAATCCAAATTATTTTGACGGCAAACCATATGTTTCCAAAATTACTTTCAATTTTTATACTGATGAAAATTCCGCTCTTGATGCCTACAATCGCAAAGAAATTATGGGAATCAATAATCTCTCATCTCAAAAAGTTGCAGAAATTAAAAATCAAAAAAGCTCTTTTCTGCATACTTTTTCTATTCCCAGATATTCAGCAGTATTCCTAAACCAAAGCAAGAGTTTGCCTTTAGCTGAAGATAAAGTGCGAGAAGCTTTAAACTATGCCACCGATCGAACGGAATTTATCAATCTCGTGTTAAACGGACAAGGTTCTCCTATTTTTACGCCAATTTTGCCAAATATGCTTGGCTATTCGCAAGATTTGGGAAAAATAAATTATGAACCGGAAAAGGCCAAGGAACTTTTGGAAAGTGCTGGCTGGAAAATGTCCGATGACAATTTTCGCAAAAAAAATGATCAGCTACTGGAAATAAATCTTGCCACCACTGACTGGGATGAATTTTTCAAAAGTGCCGAAGTATTAAAGGCTCAATGGGAAAAGATAGGTATTAAGGTTAATATTAGCAGTCTTTCCGCTTCTGACATTCAACAAAATTATATTCGCCCACGAGAATATGAAGCCTTACTTTTTGGACAAGTGATGGGAGCCGATCCAGATCTTTATTCTTTCTGGCACTCCGCACAAAAAAAAGATCCTGGATTAAATCTGGCACTTTTTGGTGATAATGAAACTGATCGCTTAGTGGAAGATGCTCGTGTTGAATTTGATCGAGAAAAAAGATCAAGCTTCTATACTGATTTTCAAAAAAAGTTAACAGAAGAAATTCCCGCTATTTTTCTTTGTAGCCCAAAATATATCTATCCAATCAACAAAAAAGTCCAAGGGATCGAATCTGAAAATCTCATTTCTCCCTCAGAGCGATTCTCTAATATCTCAAAATGGTATATTAATACTAAGAGAATTTGGAAATAATAATTTGTCATTAAAAAAAATAAAACTATGCCAAAAATAAATAAACTCGACAAAGAAAATCTTCGCCAAGTTATCCTTGATGCTCCCAAACAATTCTCTGAAGGTTTTGCATTAGCAAAAAATATCAAACTAAAAAAACAAAAATTCACAGCTATTTGTGTTTCTGGTATGGGCGGATCGTCCTTCCCTGCTGATTTATTGCGTACTTATGTTGAAAATCTCTATGAAAATAATTCAGAAAAAAATCAACCACTAGAAATAATTCAAAATAAAAATTATACCCTTCCCAAAAAAACATTAACGAATTGTTTGCATATTTTTGCTTCTTATTCAGGCAATACAGAAGAAACTATTTCGGCCATAAAAGAAGCTATTGCCAAAAAGTTGCCAGCGATTGGAATTATGCACGGCGGAAAATTACAAGAACTTTGCATAGAAAATGATCTTCCCTATATTATTTTGCCTGCTGTCAGCCAACCGCGTTATGCCAGTGGTTATTTTTTTGCTATTTCATTACAACTTCTCAATAATCTTGCTCTGATTGAAGACAAATCAGCAGAAATTATTCAACTAGCCAAAAAATTAGACGCCATATCTTTGCAACTCGAAACACCCGGCAAGGCTTTAGCAAAAAAACTAATTGGAAAAACTCCCATCGTTCATACAACAGATCAATATAAATCATTGGCTTTAATTTGGAAAATAAAAATCAATGAAAATGCCAAGACACCTTGCTTTTGGAATGTTTATCCGGAACTGAATCATAATGAAATGGTTGGCTACACTTTGCCTCAAGGAAAATTTCATGTCATAACGCTACTCGACCCAACTGATAATCCCCGAATTTTACAACGAATGCAACTAACGGCAACACTTTTAAAATCTAAAAATATTGCAACGACTTTTTTTGAAATGCCCGGACAAGACCTGTTTACAAAAATGTTTGGAACACTCTTGCTTGGCGATTGGACAGCTTATTATCTTGCTCTTTTTTATGGACAAGATCCGACACCGGTTCAGATGGTGGAGGATTTAAAAAATAAATTAGTCTAATAAAATAAATTTATGAATTATTGGACGCAATTAAGTATAGATTATGCAAATCAAAGAAGTTATCTAGATGATCTTTTTCATGTTTATCCTACAATTCCTGATGGAATAAGAAATCTTGACGAAGAATTATGGAAAAAAGCAGAAAACGCCTTTAAAGAGAAAAATAATACGACATTACTTGAAAATCTTTTGAAAATGGATTTGTTTCCGATAAAAGACTCGTATGTGGCATATTTCAAGCGTGATAAGGCGTCATTAAAAAGAAACCCGGCTACGGTTGATCGTTTATGCGGTCGTCTTTATGAAATGGGTCTTGATGAAATTTTTTCTCGCTCGTCTGAACCTAAAGAAACTAACCGCCAAATCGGTCCGCTTTTCAAGCGCTGGGTTAATGCTAAATCTCTTGGAATTACTCCTGTAAAGCATGACGATTTTTTAGAAGCAAGAGGAAATGCTATTTTGGATGCCAGTGATGCTGAAATGATGGCTTTTGCAAAAGAGCATTTGAATTATAAGCACACCAAAGGTCTTGATTTTATCGGACGCTTTAATGGAAAATATGTCATTGGTGAAGCAAAATTTTTAACAGATTTTGGCGGACACCAAAACGCACAATTCAATGACGCAATTTCAACGCTCAAAGCAAAGGGAGTAAAAGCAACTACGATTGCGATTCTTGACGGAGTGCTCTATATTAAAGGTAAAAATAAAATGCACAAGAACATAATAGGTAAATTAAAAAATGAAAATATTGTAAGCGCTTTAGTTTTGCGCGAATTTCTTTATCAACTTTAATTATGATTATATCATACGAAAATAAAAAATCCGAGGAAGATATTCTCGCTCAAACCGCAAAGGCTAAATTAAAAACGGTTTTCGGTGGAAAAATAGGAAACAAATTGATTCAAGGCGACAATCTTCCAGTTTTAAAAACCTTGCTTGACGAATATGCAGGCAAAGTAGATTTGATATACATTGATCCGCCCTTTGCAACAAACGGACATTTTAAAATTGGCGAAGATAGGGCTAGCACGATTAGTAGTAGTAGTGATGATGACATAGCGTATAGCGACACTCTTATAGGAGCTGATTTTTTAGAATTTTTGCGAGAGCGCTTAATTTTTTTGAGAGAATTGCTGTCTGAAAATGGGTCTATCTATCTACATATTGATTATAAAGTCGGTCATTATGTTAAATTGATTATGGATGAAGTTTTTGGTCGCAAAAATTTTCGTAATGATATTACTCGAATTAAATGTAACCCAAAAAACTTTAATCGCAAGGCATATGGAAATGTTAAAGATTTAATTCTTTTTTATTCAAAATCTGAAAATCCAATTTGGAACAATCCGCGTATCCAATATACAGAAAAAGACGAGGCACGATTATTTAAAAAGGTTGATAAGGATGGTCGATCCTATACAACAATTCCTTTGCATGCACCAGGCGAAACCGCAAACGGAAATACAGGAAAAGAGTGGAAGGGAATAAAACCTCCAAAAGGTCGCCATTGGCGAAGCGAGCCAGCATTATTAGAAGAATGGGATAGTGCAGGTCTTATTGAGTGGTCATCAAATGGAGTGCCCCGAAAAAAAATATTTCTTGACGAAAAAGACGGGAAAAAAATGCAAGATATTTGGGAATTTAAAGATCCGCAATATCCAAACTATCCAACAGAAAAAAATTTAGATTTATTAAAACTTATTTTGAACGCCTCATCAAATGAGGGTGATTTAGTACTGGATTGTTTTTGTGGATCAGGAACAACTCTTTTGGCAGCCCAAGAGCTGAATCGCAAATGGATTGGAATAGATCAATCTGATCAAGCCATTAAGACTACCAGAAAGAGACTAGCTAGCATACCCGCAAATTTATTTTCAAAAGTAGAATTTGAATTGATTAAACAAGTCGAAAAAGATTTAACAATAAAAAGTGAAATTAAAATACAAAATTTCCTTGACTCAAGAGAAAAAATAAAATTTTCCTTTCAGTCAGATCGTGCTAACTAATAAAATAAACCATATGAATCCAAAAATTTTCAAAGCTTATGACATTCGTGGAATTTATCCATCTGAAATTAACAAAGATGTTGCTTATAATATTGGCAAAGCCTTAGTTGCATATACTTCTGCCAAAAAAATTATTATTGGTTTTGATATGCGTGAATCTTCCAATGAAATTGAAGTTGGACTAATTGATGGAATTTCTGATAGTGGTGCTGATATTATTAAAATCGGACTTGCCACAACCCCCATGCTTTATTTTGCTTCTTGGCAAATCGAAGCTGATGTGGCTGTCATAATTACAGCCTCGCATAATCCAGCAGAATATAATGGCCTGAAATTATGCTTCAAAAATGCCGTGCCAATCGGAGAAGGCAGTGGCATGGAAGAAATTAAAGAATTAGCCTTGGCTGGAAAATTTCAAGTAAGCGAAAAAAAAGGAACAATAATTACAGAAAATAATTTTCTAGAAAAATATCTAGCCTACATGTCTAAGTTTTTCATAACGGGAAAAGCTAAGAAAAAAATAGTTATTGATTTTGCTAATGGCATGGGAATTTTGGATAAAACTCTTTTTGAAAAGTTTCCCGCTGAACTCGAAGCATTTTATTTGTATGATACATTGGACGGAAATTTTCCCAACCACGAAGCTAATCCACTAAAAACTGAAACGCTAAAAGCACTTCAAGAAAAAGTCTTATCCGAAAAAGCCGATCTCGGAATTGCCTATGACGGAGACGCTGATCGCGTTGGTTTTGTCACAGAAACAGGAGAAATTGTTTCAATGGATTATTTAATTGCCCTACTTGCCAAAGAAGTACTCAAAAAAAATCCAGGTGGATTGATCCTTATGGATTTACGCAGTTCCAATGCAGTGAAAGAAGTAATTGAAGAAGCTGGTGGAAAAGTTAATCGTTGTCGTGTCGGACATTCATTAATTAAAAAACAAATGCGTGAACAAGATGCTATTTTTGCCGGTGAACTTTCCGGACATTATTTTTTTGCAGAAAATAGCAAAGCAGAAATGACCACTTTTGCTATTATTACTTTGCTTAATTTAATGAACGAAACTGGCAAAAAATTATCGGAATTAATTGTTGAACTAAAAAGATACTTTCATAGTGGTGAAATCAATTCTGATGTCGCAGACAAAGACGCCGTTATACAAAAGCTAAAAGAAATCTACAAAGACGGCAAACTCGATGAACTTGATGGAATCAGAATTGATTTTTCCGATTGGTGGTTTAATGTTCGTGCATCGAATACTGAGCCGAAACTGAGATTGAATTTGGAAGCAAAGACGAAAGAATTGATGGAGAAAAAAAGAGATGAAGTTTTGGGGATTATTCGTGGATAGAAAAAAATTTCTACATAATAAACCCGATTTTCTCCTTCACTTCATCCAACTTTTTTTTGGCAAGTAATCGCACTTTTTCGGCACCTTTATTTAAAATAGCTAAAACTTTTTCGTCGCTCAACTCCCCTATTCTTTTTTGAAGCGGTTGCAAAAATTTAATAATTATTTCAGCTAACTCTGTTTTGAAGTCAGCATAGCCTTTGCCTGCAAAAAGTTTTTCCACTTCTTGCGGTTTTTTATTATCCAGTAAGCTATAAATATTGATTAAATTTTTTAAAGCTGGTTTACCTGCCTGTCCGGTAGGCAGGTCATCGCGATAAATAATTTCGCTACCAGAATCTGTTACGGCTTTTTTGATTTTTTTCCTCACAGTTTCCGCATCATCTGAAAGTGCAATATAATTATATTCTGAATTAGCTGACTTCGACATTTTTTTAGTCGGGTCATCCAATCCCATAATATTTTCACTTTCTGGTTTCGTGTAAGCCTCGGGAATAATAAATGTTTCACCAAATTTATGATTAAATCTGCCAGCCAGTGTTCTGGCTAATTCGATGTGTTGTTTTTGATCTTTGCCGACTGGAACAATTTGTGCATCATACAGTAAAATATCCGCTGCCATAAGGACGGGGTAACCAAAAAGACCGATATTTACACTTTCTTTGCCTTTTTTCAAACTCTTATCTTTAAATTGCGTCATCTTTTCAAGCTCTGCTATTTTTGCAATCGTATTTAATATCCAAGCTAATTCTGCATGTTCTGAAATTTGTGATTGAATAAAAATTGCACTTTTTTCAGGATCAATTCCGGATGCTAAATAAATTTTAGCAATTTCGATTGTGCGTTTGCGTAAAGTTTCCGGATCTTGCGGAAGAGTAATTGCATGCATATCCACTACACAAAAAATTGAATCATATTCATCTTGCAACTTGACCCAATTTTGAATCGCACCAAGATAATTTCCAAGATGGAGATTACCTGACGGCTGAATGCCGGAAAAAATTCGTTTTTTCATAAGATTGATCACTAAAATATTTATTACTTAGAATGAGAAATTTTCTCCGAAGCTTTGCTTCGGGAGGAATTAATACAAATCTTGCGATTTCATAACAAGTGCTTGACTTCTGTTATTACCTCGTCAGTTTGTTTCGAGGCAGTTGATTTACAAGCACCGTCGTTGCAACCATTTGGACATTTTATTGCCTCTTTACCATCAATAATAAAAACATTAGGGGGATTGCCATTTGCCTGGCAAAGACCTTCCATGACATAGCAACCATCCCCAGAGCACGACGGAAGACCTTCTAGATATAAATCTTCAGAAGAATTCTTAGTTGCACAAGAATCTGCTGAGACATGCAAAGTTCTTCCTTTTTCTTTTGATATGGCTCCGCCTTTTATATAGATATTTTTTCCGCCATCAGAATCGACACATCCATCTTGAACCGACTTAGACTTGCACCCATAAATTGAGCAACCGTCACTGTCATTTCCTGTAACAATAATATCACCCACTCCACCAGGACAAAAACTTGGTGGTGGAAAATTTTGACATTGCTTCTTTACATCAGGTTGCTTTGTCACAGTTGGCTGAGTCTGACTCACTTGTTGCTTTCCGCATCCAGCCAAAAAAATTATTCCCAAAAGCACTGCACTTGTTTTGAACATTTTTTGCATATTATTTTTTTAATTTTTTAGTCATCCTCAATCAAAGAATAGCAAGAAAATAAAAAATCAGCAATTTAAGTTAATTTAAACCTCAATAATCACCGGCAAAACCATTGGTCGTCGTTGAGTTTTTTGGAAAAGATACAAGCCGACTACCTCACGAATATTATCTTCAATAAATTTTCTTTCTGGTGAAGTTTTTTTGGAAGTTGTCTCTTTAATCGCTTTTTGCACTCGCCTTTTGGTTTCATTAATTAAATCAAAATTATCTTTGACATAAATAAAACCTCTGGAAGTAATTTGAATATTACCAACCACTTCTTTGCTTTTGCTATCAATAATCACGGTGATCACAAACATTCCATCGGCACTAAGCACTTGACGATCGCGAATAACCACTTGCCCCACATCTCCAACGCCCAGTCCATCCACCATCACATAACTAGTATCAACTTTTTTCGGCAAAATCTTAAATTTACCTTTTTGCACTTCCAATATATGCCCATTATCCATTACAAAAATATTTTCTTTGCGGAAACCAATCTTCACCGCTAATTTTTCTGCTTCTTTTAGCATATAGTGATTGGCATAAACCGGCAGAAAAAAATCCGGTCGCACTTGACGAAGCATTTCTTGAATATCTTGCGCGCTACAATGTCCACTCGTGTGCACATCCATAATATCACTATGAATAACCTTATCACATTTGCGATAAAGATTATCTTTCAAGCGTTGAATCGTTCTTTCGTTACCAGGAATAACCGAAGAAGAAAAAACAATTGTATCATTTTTCTTGACTTTAATAAATTTATGATTATCCGTAATAATTCTGGAAAGCACGGCGTTGCCCTCTCCCTGTGCACCAGTGCAAACAATCACAACACGATTTTCCGGATATTTATGCAGATCATTAACTGTGATCAAAGTTTCTTTGTGCATTTTAATATAACCCAACTCTTTGGCAATTTCAATATTCATTTTCATGCTATATCCGTCCAGTGCCACTTTTTTTCCAATCTTTTCAGCGTATTCCAGGATATGGCCGACTCTTCTAATTTGTGAAGAAAAAGTTCCAATAATAATTTTTCCGGTTGCCTCACTGATTAACTTTTCTAGATTATGGTACATTTCATCTTCTGTTGTGCGAGAAGGATTAGTGACAATCGCACCAAGACTTTCCAACATCAAAATTCGCGGACTAGGCAAATTAGCTAGATGATTATAATTCACCATACTTCCACCAGTTGGTGTTTTTTCCATCGTCCAATCACCAGGATGAATCACAGTTCCATCGGGAGTTTTGAGAATTACGCCGACAGCGTCCATAATAGAATGTTCTACTTCAAAAAATTCAATTTCAAATTTTCCCAAACGAATTTTATCATTAACTGTATTGACGCGAATAGTTTTTAAATTTTGAGCTGAACCTTTTTCAAAGTCTTCCAATTTTTTCTTCACCATCGCAAGCGTCATATCACGACCAATAATTGACGGGTAACCAAGTTGACGCAAAAGAATTGGAGCAGCGCCAATATGATCAAGATGACCATGACTCAAAATAACGCCACGAATATTTTTTTCCTTGCCTTTAAGATAGCTAATATTAGGAATAATATAATCAATTCCCGGCATATCTTCTTCCGGAAATTGCATACCCATGTCAAGAATAACAATATCATTTTCATATTCAAAAATAGTCATATTGCGACCGACTTCTTCTTGACCTCCCAAGGGAATTATTTTTAGACCACCCTTTGTGTTTTCCGAATTTATTTGCATCGGCATTTGATTTGGTCTTAGTCTTGGTTTTGGTCTCGCTAAGCCATCGAGATTCTTAGGCATTGCAAAACTGCTTGGACGCGCCAAACCGACAGACAATGCGTTGGTTGTTTTTTTAAACATACTTTTTTAAAAAATAAAGATACCATTAACTGGTTATCTCGAATAAAAGCGATCTTCGCTTTTTATTTAAAGAAATTAATTAATAATAAAAGAAATAGAACAAATTGACTAAGATAAAGGATTTTCTTCCACTGCAAGAATTATATGCTACTATTATAACAAATTTAAAAACGCTGTCAAGCTTTAGTCTACTCCAACGCAACATGAGCCTGAAGAGGCTAAATCTGCTAAGATATGGGA
>JBAXKA010000028.1:0-12962 GCA_037137555.1 Candidatus Moraniibacteriota bacterium | reverse complement strand
AGGAATTTGGTATGCTGGTTGTTTCTTTGTGCCATTCAATGATCGCTTTCGTCTTTTGACGATTGGGATACATTTTTTGATTAAAAGAACTTTGTCTTATCAAGTGAAGATTCTCTCTTCTTCGCTCACCTGCATCGCCACGCTGTAGCTTTAGCGAAGGCTGGTGCTTTTTGGTGATTCATCTTGACTGCGTAGTATAGCAGGATATAGAAGAACTGTCAACAAAACTCGACTTGTTCCCGTCCGTTTTGCTATGAAAATACACAACTATTGACATTTCAAGCCACATTTGCTATACTTAACTTGTCGTCAATTAGTTTCGACATTAAGACTTTTTTAGACAAAATTATGAACCTTTCCGAACAACTCAACCAATTTGGACTTAATAAAAACCAAGCGGAAACTTATTTGGCTCTTTTGGAATTAGGACAAGCTGGCGTTATTTCCCTGGCTAAAAAAACGAACATTAAACGCACGACGCTCTATGATATATTAGTTGAACTAGAAAAAAAACATCTAGTCGCACGAACTCAAAAAAATACTAAAAAACTTTTCATCGCATTGGAACCGGAAAATTTAGAAAAAATTCTGGAAGATAAAAAAATAAAACTAGCAAAATTAATGCCGGCGTTGAAAGCGCTTGTCAATACAACAGGCACAAAACCTATAATTCGTTACTACGAAGGCCTAGCGGGAATTAAAGAAGTCTATCGTGATACCCTAAATTATAATGGCGAACTCTTAGCATTTGTGGCAGAAAATATTTTTGACAAGTTAGGCAAAGATTTTGCTGATGAATATAAAGCTAAACGCAAAAAAGCCCATATTACTGTGCGAATTTTAGTGCCAGAAACAGAAGAACTCAAAAAAGAATTAGCTTCAGCCGAAGAAGATTTGCGCACTTTTCGTTTTGTTCCCAAGGAAAAATTTCCTTTCACGATGGAACTCAATCTCTATGGCAATAAACTAGCTTTGATGTCTTTCAACGAAGAATTGGGTATTATTATTGAAAGCAACGAAATCGCCAAAAATCTGACATTGCTTTTCGAACTAGCCTGGATTGGTGCCAAACCAAAAGATGATCAGGAAAATTATTGGTGAAATAATAGCTAGAATCCAAAAAATTGCAAAAACACAAGAATATGCTATATTATATTTATGAACAAAGAACAAATCAAACAAGCTATTCGCAAAGCAATTGAAACTGATCCTAATAAGAAGGATATTTTAAAAGTGTCACTCTTTGGATCACACGCCTATGGCAATCCTCGACCCGACTCTGATGTGGACATTTTGATTGAATTCTTGCCTAATGCCTCAATCGGTTTTTTCAAGTTTTTTGACACGCAATATAACTTCGAGGATTTCACTGGAAAAAAAGTCGATCTGCTCACTCCTGAAAGCCTAAGTAAATACTTTCGCGAAAAAGTAATTGCTAAAGCAGAAACAATTTATGAACGAAAATAAAGACAATCTAGTCTATATTCATCATATTCTTGATGCGATTAATCAAGTGGAAATTTATCTTGAGCATGTTGATTTTGAAATTTTTTCTTCCAATAGAATGATCTTTGATGCCGTTACGCGCGAACTGGAAATTATCGGCGAAGCCTCAAATAATATTGAGGCTGATTTTCAAAAACAATTTCCTGATATTCCATGGAGAAAAGTTGTTGGCACAAGAAATCTATTAATTCACGAATATTTTGGCATAAACAAAAAAGTGATTTGGGATGCCTGCCAAGATGATATTCCGGAACTAAAAAAAATAATCCTAAAAATAATTTCAGACCCAAAATAATTATTTTTGCATAAGCTAAATATTTTCAATAAATAAAAAAGAGCCATGTTTTACGACTTGGCTCGAAGTCGATTTGTGGTTTTAAAGAACTATACTAGATAATACAGTCTATTTTTAGATTATAGACTTTTAGTATTATCGTCTCTATCTCTCTTTCTTTCTTATGGAAACCCTGCTTTATCATCTATTATCCTACGAGATGATGATAGAATTTCAACTCCCAATAATTCTGAGAGTTTCTTTCTGATTTCCTCCACATCCATATTATCCAGGGATGATGAGAGGTTCAATCTTTCGCAGTTTATGCGTGCTATTTTTTTAAATAGCACCTCCGGCGAGTCTGCCGCCTCCGTCACTATATATATCTCCGCTCCAGCTATTCTGCATCTCCACACCTGTTCTACGAATCTCATAATATCATCCTCCTTTCATTTATCAATGAACTTTTATTAAGCTTCCGTCTGGACTATCCAATTTTCAGCTTAACATACAAGCATACACCAAAAACTCAAATTTGTCACTACTTAGGTCAAATGCTGTTGCAATATTGACATTTTTTGGCTTATTTGATATACTAATACTAACGACCTTTTTATCGTCATTAATATATAAACCATTAAAATTATGCTTCGAGATGAGCTGGAAAAAATTGGCCTAGATAAAAAAGAAAGTCAAATTTATTTGGCCCTTTTAGAATTAGGCAGTGCGAATATCGGACAGATTGCCAAAAAATCCGCCGTAAAACGAACAACGGTCTATGATATTCTTGATTCACTGAAAAAAAAAGGTCTTCTGGGGCAGACAAAACAAAAAAATCACACGCTCTTTTTTGCTGAAAACCCTGAAAAATTGGAACGACAGATTGAGGAAAAGAAAAAAATAATCCAAAAAGTAATGCCTGAACTGCTTTCTATCGCCAACCGACTAGAGAAAAAACCGAAGATAAAGTTTTTTGAAGGAATTGCCGGAATCAGGGAAGTCTATGAAGACACATTGAAATATCCTGATCAAGAAATCTTAGCTTAGGCGACAGATGATGCAATTAAATATTTTGATATGGACTATCTTTGGAATTATTATGTCCCAGCGCGATTGGAAAAAAAGATCTGGGAAAAAGTTATAACACAAAACAATCCTGAAATGCAAAAAATTAAAACTTATGATCAAAAACACCTGAGACAAATTCGTTTCGCACCAGAAGGTGAAGCACTTTTTGAAGTGGAAATTAATCTTTATGGCAAAAGGCTGATTGGCATCATGGCTTTCGAGGAAGAAATCGGACTAATCATTGAAAGTGAAAAAATATATAACACCCTAAAAAGTATTTTTGAAATTAACTGGAAAGCTTTGGCTTAATTCAGCGAAATTTAAGATTTATACGATACTATCGTATAGTATCTTGACAAACTATCCGACTGTGTCGTATAATTCTCTCATAAATATAATCTGGGCAAAACTATGGAAAAAATTCTCTTTCGCTATAATCCTTGGTGGGAAAAGGATTTCCTTCACCCAAAAACGCTACCTCGTCCAAGCATTTTTCAGGAAATGCTGGAAAATTTATCCAACAAACAAGTTATTTTCGTTACAGGATTGCGCCGAGTCGGAAAAACTACCCTACTCAAGCAAACAATCAAGTATTTAATTAGTCATAAAAAAGTTCAATCAAAACATATTCTCTATGTCAGTCTAGACGATTATCTTTTGGCAGAAAAAAATATCCTGGAAATTGTGGAAGAATATCGAAAAACTCATACATTATCTTTCACACAAAAAATATTTCTCTTTTTGGATGAAATAACCTATCAAAAAGATTTCGAACAACAATTAAAAAATCTCTACGATAACCATAATGTTAAAATTTTTGCTTCCTCCTCTAGTGCTTCCATTTTAAAAAGCAAGAAACATTTCCTCACTGGCAGAAATTCCATCATCGAAGTGATGCCATTGAATTTTTCCGAGTATCTGGAGTTTAAAAAAATTAAACTTAAAAAATCTGACTCGCATTTGACTATTAAAATTTTTGAAGATTTTATGCAAACCGGTGGCATTCCAGAATTTGTTCTCACTGGAAACTCAGATTATATCCAAGAACTGGTTGATGATATTATCAAAAAGGATATCGCTGCTTTTTACGGCGTAAGGGACGCTAAAATTTTGCAAGATTTTTTTCTGCTTTTAATGGAAAGAGCTGGCAAAATTGTTAGTATCAATAAAATTGCCAATATTCTCGATATCTCTCCTGATTCTGCCAAAAGATATTTGCAAATGTTTGCTGACGCTTATTTAATTTATCTAGTCCCCCGCTTTGGAAAAACTAATGAGAGATTATTGTCCGCCAAAAAAATCTATGCAGCAGACTTGGGAATTCGCTCACATTTTACTGGTTTTCGGGACAAGGGTAGTCTATTTGAAAATTATATTTTTCTCAAAATCAAAAAACATAACCCCACCTATCTCTACCAAGATGGCAATGAAATTGATTTTATTATCAATAAAAAATATTTAATCGAAGTTAAATATAATTCAGAAATGAACGACAAACAACAAGCACTTTTTGAAAAAATGGAAGTGAAAAACAAATTGATTATCAAAAACATTTCCGATGCCGAAAAGATTGATATCTAAACTTTATATTCTAATCATATGCTAAAAACTAACCCCGAAAAATTAATCCTCATCGACGGTAATGCGATTATTCACAGATCGTATCATGCGTTGCCACCATTCACCACAAAAAATGGCGAACTAGTTAATGCTGTTTACGGTTTTGCTTCAACTTTACTTTCCATTATCACTAAATTCAAACCAAAATATATTATTGCCACTTTTGATTTAGCGGGACCAACTTTTCGCCATTTGGAGTATGAAAAATATAAAGCGAACAGGGTGAAGGCCGATGAAGCGCTCTATGCTCAAATTCCTCGTGTCAAAGAAATAACGCAAGCATTTGGTATTCCCATTTATGCTGTTAGTGGTTTTGAAGCAGATGATGTGATTGGCACGCTCGCAAAACAAGCAAGGGAAAATAATCAACCGCTAGAAACAATTATTGTTACTGGCGATATGGACACATTGCAACTGGTTGATGATGTGACGAAAGTTTATACGATGCGTCGTGGACTGACTGATTCTGTGCTTTATGGTAAGGCGGAAATTTTCGAACGCTATTCTCTTGCGCCAGAACAATTGATTGATTACAAAGGCTTGCGTGGCGATCCATCGGATAATATTCCTGGCGTAAAAGGTATCGGCGAAAAAACCGCCATCGAACTTTTGAAAACTTATGGCACCCTAGAAAATGTTTATGCTAATTTGGAAAATATAAAAAAACCGGTGCGAGAAAAATTAGAAAAAGATAAATTGATTGCTCTTCAAAGTAAAGGCCTCGCCACAATTTCAAAAGCAGTTCCTGTTAATCTAGATTTAGCAACAGCCGTAACAAAAGAATTTGACAAAGAAAAATTGCTTGCCCTTTTCACCCAACTAAATTTTCATAGTCTCAAAAAAAGACTCCTGGGAGATGTGGACGAACTTAAAATATCTAAACAAGACCCAAAAAGTGTTAAAGATTTTAAGTTTGAGCTAGCCAATAATACAAACTATTCAGAATTATTAAAAAAGCTCAACGATCAAAAAGCGCTTAGCCTTAAATTAAAAATTACTGGTGCAACGGCACACACGAGCACGCTGTCTGGCATTGCACTGAGCTATAAAACTGGCCGTGCGATTTATTTTGATCTGGAAGATAAAAATATTTTTGCAGAAATAAAAAATATTCTGGAAAATAAAAATTCAGAAAAAATTTGCTATGACCTTAAAAGTGATTTAGAAATACTCCAAAAAGCGGGCATAAATTTAGCGGGAAACTATTTCGACATTCTGCTTAGCAGTTATGTTTTGAGTCCCGGCAGAAAAATAAATCTGCCAAATCTGGTCGCGGAATATTTGCAAGAAGAGTTGGTTGAGGAATCCAAAAAAGGCCAACTTGGGCTGGAAATCGAAAGCATCGAGGATCTGGCAAAGAAAAATTGTACTATGGCTGATTATATTTTTAAATTAAAAAAAATCCACCAAGACGAAATTGAAAAAATTAGTGCTGAGCAAATTAAAAATAATAACAGTGCAAAAAATACACTCTCAGAAGTTTTTATAAAATTAGAAATTCCACTGACCAAAGTTCTCGCTGAGATGGAGTTGACTGGAATTAAATTAAACTCGTTTATTTTTGCCGGCATTTCTGAGACGATCACTAAACGCATTGCCAAGCTCGAAGAAACTATCTATGCGCTGTCTGGAGAAAATTTCAATATCAGCTCACCCAAACAACTTTCAGAAGTTTTATTTGAAAAAATGCATTTGCCGGTTGGCAATATTAAAAAAGGCAAATCCGGTGTTATCTCCACCGCTTCCGCCGAACTGGATAAGTTGCGTGGGGAACATAAAATTATTGAAAAAATTGAAGAATACCGCGAGATTACCAAATTAAAAAATACCTATCTTGACACACTGCCTTTGATGGTCGATAAAAATTCGCGTTTGCATTCATCATTCAATCAAGCCGTCACTGCCACTGGTCGACTTTCTTCATCCGATCCAAATCTGCAAAATATTCCCACACGCACCGATCTCGGCCAACTTCTCCGCACCGCTTTTGTCGCCGAAGATGGTTACAAATTAGTCAGTGCCGATTATTCTCAAATTGATTTACGCGTTGTCGCCCATGTCAGCAAAGATAAAAAAATGATTGAACTTTTTCATAAAGGCACCGATATTCATCGTGCCACGGCAGCTGAAATTAATAATCTTACTCTCTCGCAAGTAACGGACAAAATCCGTCGCACTGCCAAAGAATTAAATTTCGGTGTTATTTATGGCATGGGTTCATTTGGTTTTTCTGTGCGTGCTGGCATCTCGCGTGATGATGCCAAAAAATTTATTGATGCCTATTTTGAAAAATTTCAAGGTGTCGCAAATTATATGCGTGAAATTAAAGAGTTCGCTAGAAAAAATGGTTTTGTCGAAACAGAAATCGGTCGTCGCCGCTATATTCCCGAAATTAATTCGTCTAATTTTCAGGTCCAAAGTGCCGCAGAAAGAATGGCTATCAATATGCCCATTCAAGGATTAGCCTCTGACATTATGAAAATTGCCATGCTTCATGTCGCGAAAGAATTTGAAAATAATCCTGCTGTCAAAATGCTTCTTCAAGTCCACGACGAAATTATCCTAGAAGTGCGTGAAGATCTCGCCGAAACTGTTTCTCAAAAAATTAAAACAATTCTAGAAAATGCTTACACGCTTCGTGTTCCGTTAGTCGCCAATGTTGAGATTGGGGATAATTGGGGGGAATTATAAAAAGCATAATCAATCATATCATTTTTCGACGCTAATCATATCATTTATGATACGCTTAGCTAACTTTTGGCTTTGTTAAGACATAGAAAAAAGGAGTTGCTTCGTTAAACAACTCCTTTTGATTTTTTCTACAAAAGAACTAACTAGAGATAATCTTCCTCAAGGGTTATCTCCTAATTCACCCACTTAATTTTTTTATTTTTTTCAAGAATGACACTGATAATTTTATCTGCCTCATATTTTTTTGTAAAAAACATTTAAAAATTCTTCCACCACCAACAAATATTTATCCAATTCTTCCGGACATACATTACTATCACCCATCATCATTTGAGACGGCAGTTCTTCTGTGATACCATACAAAACCATGCATGCGATTTGTGTGGTCTCGTGGCGACAATTTGGTGCAAACCTTTTTCCATCCACAAAAATTCGATCTTGCTTCTTCAGCTCTTTTAATTTCTGAAAGAGTTTCTTTACGACTTGTATATTCATATAATCCTCCTTTTTGTAATGAATCAATTTTCACCATCTATATCTTCGGCTGGAATCAAAGAAAGTATTTCCTTATAACCAATAAATTTCGCCGCTTTAAAAGCATGAACGAAACGCTCCTCCCTGAAGAATTCCTCCGCAATTTCACGCATCACAAGCGTCAAAACTGTTTCATCGATATTCTCATCTCTCAAAAAATCAAACTCACAGCTATTATACTCATACACAACATTGAAATAGGTCACTAAAATTGTTCTCTTTATTATGTTCAATAAAGTCCTTTTGTCTATTTTCTTCTCAATGCGATTTTCAAGTTTAGAATTCAATGAACTCATCTCATTCTCCTTTTTATGAAATTTTTAAGGTACTTCTTTCGTTTTTCCTCCATCTCAAGCCTCAAAACAATTTTGAAACTTGGGAAAAGGAGGCGAGCACAGTGCGATGATACGCGTGCTCGCCTTAAAATATTAAATTAAGGAGTATTTACGGATTAGTATAGTAATGGAGCATCGATGTATCATTTCCATCATACTCAATCATGCGCCCATAACTAGGAGCTACCAAACTTCTCATGCTCTCCCAAAACATTTGCAGCTTTTCATTATTGATTACAAGATCCCCCTCCCTTTTTATATTAATCTGCATAAAATAATCAACACCGAATCTACTGTAAACTGCGATTAAATCGTAATAACCTTCATTAAGCCGAGTTCCTACATCCAGCCCATGAAGAAAGCCATGCTCTTTTTCAAATAGCGAAGGACCCATCATCCCCTCGCCACAAAAAACTTTCCGTGCCTCATCTCTTCTACTCCTGTCCTTCCAGAGACAGATCAATTTAGCAACAAACAGGATCTGCTCAGGCTCACTTAGTGTTAAAAATATTTTACTCAACTGATTCTCTGATCCACTTTCCAATATTAGTTCCGCATTGCTCAACGGTGCACTCTTCACCTCCATACTCTTTCCTGTTTCTGTCGCGTTGTTTATCATATTTTTTCTTCTCAGCTTGTCACGCCTGTCAAGTTGCGGGAGAGGGAGAAAGAAAAACCCCCTTCTCAAATGGCGTAAGCAGTCTTCCCTGTTCTTTATAAACACCTCTTCCAACTCTGGTGTTCCTTGATATCTATACATACAAAATTCTTCTTTTTCAAGCTCTTCATCGTTCATTTTCTCTCCTTTTTAAAGGACATTATTTTTGTCTCCCCGAGAAACCATTTCTTGGTTTGACATTTCCTCCTCCATCTCAAGCCTCAAAACAATTTTGAAACTTGGGAAAAGGAGGCGAGCACAGTGCGATGATACGCATGCTCGCCTTTTTGTGATTTTTAGGAAAGAAGATATTTGAGAAGTGCATCCCACTTCTTGGCGCGGACGGTGTCGGACCGCTTATCATATTCCTCATACTCCAGTTCATTGCTAAGATCTTTTGGATCGAAATGACCAATCCATTGTCTATTATTTACAAGAAACACCTTGCTACCGTTAACTACGAACGGCGTAGGACTAGATTCACTTTCATTGAAGGAGTCAAAACAGGCAGACGCTGGATGAGAATGATGGTCACTGTCAGTAAAGACAGCAACAATCTTCACACATGTTTTGACGGCGGCCAATAATCCAATGAAGATGCCTACTGGCATCTCCTCTTCAATAAATTCATCCTCCACGACAGAGGACATCATATGCGATGAACCTGGAACAAGCAGGTCAGCAAGGATAATGTCGAAATCAGGATCTTTTGTTTCCGCAATTTCTGCTAACACCCTTGCCTTACAATATTTCCACTCATCCTTATCTCCATAGCGTTGCTTGGAATAGCCGAACTGGCTTTTAAGATTTGCATCAACCTTGCTGTGATCGATTCGTGGACCAAGCATTTTTCTCGCCTCGTCATAGGTACCGACAACCGTGAGATCATGCCCCTTGAGTTGGGCCTTAGCGGCTTCCCTGTTCGTCTTATTGTCATCAAATACCAAAATTTTCATTTCTTTTCTCCTTTCTAAAGTACGTTAATATTTTTCATGTTCATGAAAAATCAATACCGTGATCGTCATAGACAATCTCCATGATTGCCCTGACGACAGCTACGCTATTCGGATCAGATTTATCTATTTCAACTTCGATTTCAAACATCATCACAAACTGACCTGAAACAGATGGAAAGGGTACTTCATTTTGAAGTCTGACGCTATGAACTGTCACCATCGGCTTGAGACCCCACTCGTTGGAATCGCAAAGCTCTTGGTTAGTCAAGCATGGCTGTTCTTCGACAAAATGACGTATTCGATCAAGAACTTTAATGGTCATGCCATTTAGCAAGATCTTCATTATTTCTCCTTTTTAAAGAACATTGTTTTTGCCTCCTCGAGAAACCGCTTCTCGATTTGACTCTGGAGTATAGCATACCCATCAAGTATTGTCAACAGCAATCTTGCGACAATGTTGACATAAGTTTTAAACTGATATATAATTAAGTTAGAATAAGGGATTTTTGAAATTTAGTCAGTTTCAGGGTGATGATAATTAAACAGGGGTTTTTATTAGAATCCATCTCACTCCAACCCTCTCCTTAGTAAGGAGAGGGGCCAAAATACAGAAGAAAGCCCTTCTCCTTAGCAAGGAGAAGGTGCCCCCGCCACGGCGGGGATGAGGTGGATTTAATTATATTTTAATTGACAAATATCATTTTTAATGATAATATTGATAATATAATCTCATTATTTATTGAAATTCTATGAATTACATCTCAAGATCAATCGAAAAATTAATCAAAGAACGTCTTTTTAAAGGAAAAATTATTGTTCTTTATGGCGCTCGTCAGGTAGGAAAAACCACCCTAGCAAAGAATATTTTAGCCGAATATGGCGAGTCTGGGCGTTATTTGAATTGTGAACTACTTCCGGTACAAGAAGCACTGTCTGTGCCTGATGCGGAAAGATTAAAGGCCTTTTTAGGTAATAACCGCTTAATTGTGCTGGATGAAGCCCAATATATTCCCAATATTGGCTTAATTCTCAAAATTATAGTTGACACCTATCCTGAGTTGCAAATTATCGCCACGGGATCGACCAGTTTCGACTTGGCTCAAAAAATTTCCGAGCCATTAACCGGAAGGACTTTTACTTTCACGCTCTATCCCCTGTCTCTCAAAGAAATCCGTCAAAAAGAGGATTTAATTCAAATTGAATCCCGTTTGGAAAATATTTTCCGCTTTGGCAGTTATCCAGAAGTTATTGGCTTAGACGAAAACTCGGCCAGAGAAAGGCTCACAGAAATAGCTTCAAAATATCTCTATAAAGATATCCTGATTTTTGAAGGCTTGAAAAAATCCAGTGTTATTAAAAATTTACTCCAATCATTGTCCTTGCAAATCGGACAAGAAGTTTCCTATCAAGAGCTGGCCACAAAACTTGGCATCGATCGCCTGACTGTGCAAAAATATATTGATATCTTAGAGCAATCTTTTGTAATTTTTCGCTTGACCGCCCTCAGTCGTAATTTGCGCAAAGAAATTTCCAAATCCATCAAAATCTATTTTTGCGATCTAGGCATTAGAAATAGTTTAATCGAAAATTTCAATCGCTTGGATTTACGCCAAGATATTGGAGCTCTTTGGGAAAATTTTTGCGTTCTGGAAAGAAGAAAAAATAATACAAATGAACTTAATTTTGTCAATACCTATTTTTGGAGAACTTACAATCAAAAAGAGGTTGATTATGTCGAGGAGGCAAATGGAATCATTGAGGGCTTTGAATTTAAATGGAATGAAAACAAAAAATTTAAACTTCCCGAAGACTTTACTCAAAGATATAATGCTAAAATAGATTTAGTTAATCGGAAAAATTATTGGGAGTTTTTAGATTTAAAATAAACAACAATTTTATGGAAAACGAATTAAAACAACTCGGGCTCACGCCGAATGAAATCAAAATCTATAACACGCTCTTGGAATTGGGTGAAAATACGGTGGGGCCACTGATCAAAAAACTTGGCATGCATCGTCAAGTAGCTTATGATGCATTGGACGGATTAGAAAATAAAAAAATGATCTTGAAAACCACCAAAAATAACCGACTGGTTTTTCGCATTGCTAATCCACAAAATATTTTGGATAATATCAAGCAACAAGAAATTATTGCCGAAACTCTAATTGAAGAAATAAATAAAAAACTGGTCGGTCGAATAAACCACCAGGAAATTCGAGTTTATGAAGGAGAAAAGGCGTATCGAGAATTTATCAAGAGAAAAGATGATTTGCAACCACCAAATACGACCTATATGGTTTCATCTGGGGTCAGTATGCGTTATAGAGATGTGATGATGAAAACAGGCGTCTATGAAAGAAGTAACCGTATCCGCACGAAAAAAAATATTAAAACAAAATTGATCCTCAATGACTCTCATCGATCCGAAGCAGGAAATTTGAAGCGGGTTAATTCAGAAATGCGTTTTTTGCCTGAAGGATATGCATCTCCCGCTTCTTTTGATATTTGGCACGACTCCATCTCGCTTATTTCTTTTGAAAAAGAAGTTTTTTGCATCGAGATAAAAGGTGCTGATTTTTATAAATCCTATGTAAATTATTTTAATTTGCTTTGGAAGATGGCGAAGAAATGATTAGTAAAATAAGGGGGTGAGTTCTCACCCGTCAATATTCACCCCACCATCACAACTAATCGTTCTTAACCATAGAAAAAAGGGAATTGTTGTGATAAACAATTCCCTTTGAACCCTACTACCTACCTGCTCTCCTAAATTTATAATCCCACTCCCCGTGTTTCCACGGTCCATCATATTTTAATACATCCGAATGGATAATGACTGCTATTTCATTACCCAACACCTCGCAAATTCTTTCAACGATAGACTCGAAATCGAATTCTGGTTGTTCATACTGACTCTTGCAAGGAAAGAAGTCGATGAACACTTCTTCCTCCCCTCCCATAAATCTTATTATTGGCATCCAGCCGAAAGCACTTCTTAATGCATCCACAACCAATTCTCTTTTAATTTTTCCGTATACTCTAACTTCCATCTTTTCTCCCTGCTCCATTTCTACCCCGCTGATACAAGCGGCAATTCTTTTTCAACCAAGCTCCACTCTTTAATACATTACGCATTACTGCGTAACAGCCTCCAAAACAATTTTGGAGAGGGCCGTGGTTGATATTTAATTTTTAAAGAACTTTTGAGTTATCTAATAACCAATTTAGATAAACTCTAGAGAAAACAGAAACTTTTTCTTTTTTTCTGTCTTCCACTAGAATCTACGGTTCAATTACATTTTCAACTGGATTAGTATTTC
>JBAXKA010000027.1:0-13511 GCA_037137555.1 Candidatus Moraniibacteriota bacterium | reverse complement strand
ATTTTTACAGAGAAAGTTCCTTGCGTTGGCGATGCACCAGAATTCTCCACATTAATAAGTCGTTCTCATCGTCTCGAAGAGTTGCATGGCATTAAAAGTTTGCACAATTTTTAGTTGTAGTTTATTATGTAGTTAATAATTATTTTTTAAAAAAAAACTATGCAAGCAAAAAAATTTTTAAACGCGAGTAGTTTATTATTTATGTTATTATTACTTTCTGGATGTGCTGGAGGTGATAATGGGGTAGATAAATCTGGAGTGGCAAGTGGACTTTTGGATGCTCCAAAAAAAGCACAAGAGGATGTTGCTAAAGCAACAGAAAAAGAAAATGCAAATCTAAATAATTCATTAAACGAAGAAACTAATATGAGTTCAGCAACATTAAAGGCACCAGTGATTAATCAAGATTTAATTAAAAAATATCCTTTCGCTACGATCAAAACTAGCATGGGGGATATTAAAATTAAATTTTATGGCACTGCCTCGCCATTAACAGTAACAAATTTTTTACAACTAGCTGAAAATAAGTTTTATGACAATATAAAATTTCATAGAGTAATCAAAGGCTTTATGATTCAAGTTGGCGATCCGCTTTCCAAGAATGAAGCAATGAAAAGTCGCTGGGGAACTGGTGATCCAGGCTATAAATTTAAAGATGAATTAACAGGAAAAGAAAAATATTCACAAGGAATTTTAGCTATGGCTAACTCTGGACCAAACACAAATGGCAGTCAGTTTTTTATTGTTACAGCAAGTCCTGAAGCACCTTTACCGCCGAGCTATACGGTTTTTGGTGAGGTAGTCAGTGGAATTGAAAATGCTTTAAAAATTGAAAATGTCAAAACAACCACGGCCGATCGTCCAGTCGAGGATGTTTCAATAAAAAATGTAGAGCTTTTGAGTAAATAAAAAATAATATTTTTTTTAAAAAAACTTGACAAGTTAGCTATTTAATGCTTGATTGGATAGTTAATTGTTCGTTGAAAATTTAATTATTTCAAGTATCGTACTTGAAATTGTTGTAATTAAAAAACAAGCGGGAAAAGGAGAAGTAAAGATGAGGAAGATCTTTTTATTTTTAGCAGTATTTTTTGTTTTTTTGTCTATTTCAGTCGCCGCGTTTGCGACAACAGTTCCAACCTTGAATATTCAGGGAACACATAGCAGTTATGTTTGGCGACCAGAATATACTTCTCCAGTTGTTTCAATAAATATTGAAACTGACGAGCGAGGGTTGTCAGCCGACTGGTGGCTGTTGTGCTTGACGCCAACTGGCTGGAAACATTATATTGCAACCGGTTGGGTGGACGGAGTTGCAACTACCTATACTGGCGGACTTTTTTCGTTCGCCATGCCGATTGCAACAACTGGGTTGGATTTCACTCAGCCTGGAACCTTCATGTTTTTCTGGGGCATAGACCGAACAATGGATGGAAATATTACATCCAGCAACTTGGTCTATGATAGCTTGTCGGTGAGCGTAATACCGACAGGCAAAAAAACAGTGATAAATCTATTTGATAGTTTTCAAGTTGTAGGTTTTGATACTACAGCTGGAAATGTTGAAGGGTTTGTCGTGGACGGAGTTGTCCGTCCGATTGCGTTCTCAGAAATTGAGAGCGTAATGGAAGTTTCCGATCGTGTTGGTTGGATCGGAAATTCAGTGGCGATTTCTGCCTTCTCTAGCAGTGTTTGGATTCCGAACACTGCGAATAACGACAAAGCTATGTGGGCGTTGTCGTTGTTCGGTGGAAAAACTGCTTGGTTAAATCTCGACCAGGTGGAGTTTGTTGGAAAAACGATTGTCCGAACGGCGGACGATCTGATTCAATACGGGAATTATGCGAAGCAAAGTATTAGCTTCGCAAATAAGCAGGCATATATTGCTTTTGCCTGCAACCTAACAGATGGATTTGTTGCTCATGTTAATCCGAGCGACATTGACAAGGTCAAGTGGAACCAAGACGGGACAAACTGGGACCAACTTGGAGCATGGGGCGCTCTTCAGGTTGATGTTTCCGGGAACTATTTCGTGAGTATCACAAATAGTTCCGTAGTTGGTTCTGGACTTTTTTCCGCCGTTTTGAAAAACGGCACGACTGTCTGGATTAACAAAGACAGTTGGGTTTTAAACGGCGCAAGAATCGTCGGAGAAAGAATTGTGATTAATTAAAAACAATTCTTTTTCCGACGAAGCAAGGCGGTCAAAATTTTAATAATTTTGACCGCTGTTTTATTTTAGACGATGTGATGCGTGGGTTTGACATTTTTCTGTTTTTAATGTAGGGTAAGCAGTTAATATGATTTAATAATAAAACGAATAATTAATTTATTTTTATGCAAAAAAATAGCCGTAAGTTTATTTTATTTTGGATTTTAGCTGGAATTTTTCTGGTAGGTTGGTTTTGCTTTTGGCAAGTAAAAAATAACAAAGAGTTTGGAACAATTAGTGCGTTGATTGATTTTTTGCCAATCGAAGAATTAAAAAAGGCAAAATTTAAAACGATGGCAACTTTTGCTGAGTATCTTTTTGAAAAAAATGGAGAAGAGAAAGCATTTATGCTTCTTTTTCAAAATAACATGGAATTGCGTCCCGGGGGTGGTTATATTGGATCATTTGGAATTTTAAAGATGCAAAATGGTCATGTTTTGGAACTTGCAACGCACGATCTTTCTAATTTTGATGGAAGAATTCCTGATGGCATTGAGCCACCTTATCCAATTCGCGAAACCCTGAAAGTGGATTCTTGGAAATTGCGTGATTCCAATTGGTCTCCGGATTTTTTGGAAAATGCAAAAAAAGCCAATGAATTTTATCGTATGGGACAAGGTCAGGAAAATTTTGCCGGAATTGTGGCGATTAATAGTAATGTACTGACTTCTTTTCTTGAAGTAATTGGTCCAATGGAAATTCCAGGTTATCCCGGAATTTATGATAGCGAGGATGCCGTTTTAAAGTTAGAATATCAAGTTGAAAAAGGCTATCTTGAGCAAGGCATAAAAAGAGGCGAAAGAAAAGGCGTGATGAGACTTCTGGGAGAGGAAATTCAAAAAAAAGTTTTTACTTTGAGTATAATTGAAAAAATTAAATTGGCCGAAATTATCTTGGAAGATTTGAATCGCAAAGATATCCAACTTTATTTTAAGGATGAAAAATTAGAAAAAAAAGCACAAGAGGCAAAATGGGATGGTGGTGTGGAAAAAAATTGGTCAGCGGATTATTTAATGTTAGTTGACGCTAACCTTGGAGCATTTAAAAGTGATTATTATATCAAGCGATCTTTTAAATATTTAGTAGATTTATCTGGAGACATTCCGAAAGCGACTTTAAAAATAACCTATGAGCATACAGCCAAAGAAAAAGATTGGATGACAAAAGATTATCTAACTTATTTACGAGTTTATGTTCCTCAAAATAGTTGGCTGGAAACTTCAAAAAATCTGGGTGAGCAAAAATTTGGAGATGATTTAAGCAAGAAATATTTTGGAACATTTGTGGGCGTTCCTTTGGGACAAACAAAAACAATCGAATTCTTTTATACTTTGCCAAAAATAGCGATTGAAAATTATGACTTACTAATTCAAAAGCAATCTGGCTCTGGCGAAGTGAAAGGCGAGGTAGTAGTTATTTATAATAATCAAAATAAAAAAACTTATCAAATCGATCTTGCAAAAGATTGGAAGTTAAGTGATAATTGATTTTTTTTAGTTTTTTAATTTCCTCCGATTCCAAAAATTGGTACTGGTTCAGGAAAAACAATAGAATTTAGAATCTTGACATTATTCTTAGTATCCGTAAAAAAGAGTTTTTCTAAGCCGTTGTTATGAATAATAAAAGGATCTTCTAGCTCAGTAGTAATTAAGTCGAGGCAATTGCGATGATCGCGTGCATCCAATTCTATTATCTTCGTATATTTTCCAACACTAAAAATTATGTGTTCGTAATCTTTGTACCATTGAATATTTTTCAAAGCTTCTGAATAGCGGGTAATATTAGTTAAGTCATTTTCAGAACGAATTGGTTGCACTGTCCAGTTGCGAGTGAAATAAACAGAAATTTCATTGTTGCTATAAAAAAGCAATTTCTTTCCGTCGTTAGAAAAATGCATCTCAGCTACTTGTGCGCCTAATGTTCTGAAATATTCTTTTTGCTCACCGTTGTTATAAACAAAAAGGTTTTGATTTTGATCAAGGAAAGCAATACGAGATTCATCGTAAACAGTAATTCTTTTGATGGTGGGATTTTTCGGATCAGGAAAATTATTGGTAATTTGAATTTTTTCTGATTTTCCATCCAGACTAGTTTTAAAAACAAGATTATTGGGAGATTGCACAAAATAGACAGCGTTATAAGCAAGATCATAGGCATTCGTATCAGTTGAAATTTGAAATATGTCTGAAGCATTTTGTATATTTGCACGAAAAAGCGTAGTGCCTTCTAGAAAAAAAAGATAGCCTTTTTCTTTGGGATCCCAACGAACATAGCTAATGGCTTTTTTATTGAAAAAAGTATTTAAATTTATAGTACTGTTATCAGTGAGATTAATAATAAAATAAGCTGTTTGATAGTAGTTTTCTATTGAGCTACTTTGCAGTTCTGTTGTATTATTTTTTTCTACGGGAATAGAAAGGTAATTTTCGTCTGGTGACCATTCAATATTTTCTTTTTTATATTCAGAAAGTAATTTCCAGCCATTTAATGTTTGAGTGCTAGTTGTAAGCGTGCTATTTAGGTCTAATATTTTGACTGAAAAATTTTGATCTGATGGAGTTGTGAATGCGATTAAACGGTTTTTGGGTGAAGTGAAAAATTTATCTATATTTGCGGTAGAAGCATAAGCAGTTTTCTCATAATTTTTTCTTGTCAAAAGAATATTCCAAAATTCACTGGAAACACCACTATGCACATCAATTTTTTTATTCCAAGGGTAGAAATTCTGGGCAGAAATTTCCAAATTATAGTTCGCAGGAAGAAGTCCGGAAAGATTAAAAGAATTATTAATCCTATTGGGCGTGAGAATATTATCGGTATTTCCGTTGAGTGTGGCTAGAATATTTTGAGGATTAGCTTTGAAAGAGATCGTTCCGCTATAAACAAAAACGCCTCGATGCCAATCGAAGCGATAGCCCCTTGCTTCAAGGACAATAATCGGGGTAATTGTGAAGAAAATTATGACCAATGACCAGAAAAATAATTTGCGTTTAAATCTTTCCATGAATAAATCTTAGCTTAGTTTTGGATTGTTGTCTATTTTTTGACAACAGCTTTCTTTTTTGGAATAATTTTGTCTGCCACGCTAACATATCTTCTTTGCACAAGTTTTCCTGTGAAAGCCCGAACTTTTTTGGTGGAGAACTTCACAAAACCATTTGCTAGGGCAAAAAGTGTATCATCTTCTCCTTGTTTGACATTTTTCCCTGGATGATATTTTGAGCCTCTTTGACGAATAATAATTTGTCCAGTTTTGACTTTTTGATCACCAAAAATTTTGACGCCAAGTCTTTTTGATATAGAATCTCTTCCAAGTTGAGTAGATCCTCCTGCTTTACGATGTGCCATGTTTGTCCGCGAAATTATAAACCGGGAGCTTTAAATTATGTCCCATGCTAATTCGCAATTAAGCCAATATAACTAACAAGATGTATTCTAGCGAACTTATGCTATAATGTCAATTGATGAATAAGATTAAAAATTTTTTAGTTAAATATGAATTAAAGCTAGCACTAATAGTCGGGTTTATTTTGGTGGCGGTTATTTCTTTTCAATTTGGCTATTTGGAAGGCAAGCGAGTTGAAAATAAGCCAATTGTGATTGAAAAAATAGTGGAAGTTAATAATAATCAAGAAAATTCTATGAGCGTAGTAGATATTGATTCAGCGCAAAATAAAAATAAATCAGCCGAAGCTAGTGCTAAAGCAGTCAGTTGTCTTTTTGTTGGAAGTAAAAATTCTAATAAAATTCATTTGCCAACCTGTTCTTTTGCCAAAAGAATTAAGCCAGAAAATCTAGTGTGTTTCAAGAGTCTTGATGAGGCGATAAAACAAGGAAAGCAAGCAGATAAGTCTTGTATAAAATAGCGTAAATTATAATTATTTTTTTTAAAAAAAACTATGCAAAAAAAGAACAACATCATTGTAATCTCTCTTGGCGGATCATTGATTGTACCAAATGAAATTGATTGGCGTTTTGTGAAAAGTTTCAAGGAAATTATTAAAAAACAAATTATTAAGGGCTCTCGCTTTATTTTAATCACTGGCGGAGGAAAATTAAGTCGAAGATATCAAGAAGCGGCCTTAAAAATAACAACCAAGTTGACTGATGATGACCGTGATTGGCTAGGCATTCATGCAACCAGAATGAACGCCCATTTTATTCGCACAATTTTTCGAGCCAATGCTCATCCAGTGATCAATAAAAATCCCAACGATCTTGAGGATTTTTATAATTTTAAAGAGAATATCTTAGTAGCAGCTGGTTGGCGTCCTGGTTTTTCCACCGACTACGATGCAGTGCTCTTGGGAAAATACTTTAATGTGAAAAAAATAATCAACATGAGTAATATCGATTATGTTTGTGATAAAGATCCTCATAAATTTTCCGATGCTAAAAAAATAAAAACCATTGATTGGCAAGATTTTCGGGCAATGGTAGGTGATAGCTGGGATCCGGGAATGAATGCGCCCTTTGATCCAATTGCGTCAAAACTGGCTATGGAAGCTCATATGGAAGTAGTGATTCTTAATGGAAAAAAATTAAAAAATTTGGAAAATTGTCTGGAAAATAAAAAGTTTAATGGAACGATTATTGCTTAAGCTCTAGTTTGAAATATGCGAAAACTTGACAAGAGTTATATAGCATGCTTAATTTAATTGTTCTTTAGCTTGGAGCTGGAGAATGTTGTTGTTTTAAAAAAGAATAAAAGGGAAAAAAAGGAGCACAAGTAACATGAAAAAGATTTTTTTGGTAGGATTTTTTTTGGCAATGGCAGTTTTCTCCAGCCTGGCCTTTGGTCAGGGAATTTCAGGGGAGAATGTGTTCGACATGGTGAAGATTGTTGCACCAGTTGGACTTCCGGTTAGCATGGCAAAGGGCATCAGCGATGATGCTAAGGTTGCTATGTTGAGTTTTCAATTTCCCAGCAAAGCACAGTTGCTTGTTGGGACAGCTTCGAATATGGTGGCAGTCGCCACCTACGGTGTGGGCAGTTTTTTCAGCCCGCTCATCATGACAACCTCCGGCGATTTAGTCGGAGACATGAAAGAGGGCTGGGACTCTTCCCCTGCAATAATATTTGCCGCCAGCAAGGGGCAAAGTAAAGCGATGAAACTGGCTGAATTTGGCCAGATCATTGCCGCCAAAAATGACAAGGGAGGAAAAGTATTTGTTCTCGTCAACAAAAACGACGAGCTGATACTTTTCATTGCAACGGCAACCGGCATTGAAAAAGCAGTTACTGTTGCAGAGCTGTCGCTATATCGCTATAGCGATGGCGGAATTTCAATCAACGAGGAAGCAGGCGTGATTCATCTTGTCGCCACGACTTCATTCTCTTTTCAAAACGGGTATTTCAATTTCGTCTCGATTTTTGAGATGAATTTAGATACTTTTGTTTTAAAAAAGAGTTCTATTTTCGGATGGGACGATGAAAAAAAATATCTCGCCATCGTGAGTTTTGGCGGGATCGAGAAAGAGAAAATGGTCGGCCAGTATGATGGTCAGCCATTTATGTATGACCTTGGCACGGGAGAATTACAAGTATTCCCACCTTGTGATGATCCGGCAGAGGAGTATTCCCAAGCCAAGGGAATAATGCTGGGAGATTGGCTGGTTGGCGAGTGCTGGTCTTCGTCAATCTTTTTTTGGAACACAACAATCGGGATTGGCGGAGTAGTTGACTTTTATGTCGACTACTTGTCAATCTTGACAGTAGCGGGCGACAAAATTGTCGTTCAAACTGGGGAGGGAGAATTTTTCCTCCTCACACTTAAAAAATATGCTAAGCACTAATGGAGGATAGTGTTTAGTAAATGACCCAATGCGTTATTATTACGCGTTGGGTCATTTTTTGTTTTTAAAAATTTTCAATAAAAAAACCACGACAGAGGCTCAAAAGAATCTTGAGCTTGTCGTGGGTTAGATTGTTTTACCTACAAGGCACCTCTACCTCCTTGGGGTGCCTGAAGGTGTGCCAATAACGCCGACCGCGTTCAGTCTGGCGCCACTCGCCATTAACATAATCATGACAGACTATTATTGGCGGAGGTGGTGGATAATATACCGGTGGTGAATGCACCACTGGCGGTTGTTGGTGGTGTCTTGGCGGCGGATCCTCCAAGGTTTTGGTTAAGAGTGCCCCACCAAGTGCTCCGCCGGTTATCAGCAAAGCGTCTCTCGTGTTGCAACCAATCAGCATGGTTGCAAGTGCAAATACTACAAAAAATTTTTTCATACTCATTTTCACTGCTCCTTTTTCCCTGTTTTCTTTTTTTAAAAAAACAACTACACTCCCTGACTCCAAGTCAAGGAATAATTAAATTAAGCATGCCCTATAGCTATTGTCAAGTTGATTTTCTTAAATTCTATTCTAATGCGCAACAATGGACAAAAGAAAAAGTTTGTGCTAGGCTAAGTTTTAAAGTAATTAAATAATATATATGAAAAAAGAAATAATTTATCCTATTCGACTAAATAAATATTTGGCGTATAATAATTTTTGCACACGGCGAGCGGCTGATGAAATTATTAAATCTGGTCGAGTTAAAATTAATGGCAAAATAGCCATTCTCGGAATTAAAGTTTTGGAGTCCGACGAGGTGACAATCGACAAGGATATTCGACGAAATAAAAAATTAGTTTATTTGGCCTATAATAAGCCCCAAGGTATCGTAACACATAGTCCGCAAAAAGGTGAAAAAAGTATTGAAGATATTTTTAATTATCCACAGAAAGTTTTTCCAGTTGGAAGATTGGATAAAGATTCACATGGCTTAATTATCCTCACAAATGATGGTCGCGTAACTGATCGCTTACTTAATCCGGATCATTTTCATGAAAAAGAATATTTTGTTAAAATCGATCGCACAATCAGCCCAAGTTTCATTAAGAATATGGCTGAAGGCGTAATCTTGGATGATGGATATAAAACTAGAAATTGTGTGGTGGAAAAAATTAATGAGTTAGCTTTTTCGATTGTATTGACCGAAGGCAAGAAAAGACAAATCAGAAGAATGTGTGAAAGATTGGAGCGAAAAGTGACTGAGCTTAAGCGAGTGCGCATTATGAATATAAAATTAGGCGGTTTAAAAACGCGAGAGTATCGTGAAATTGAAGGTCAAGAGCAATTAGAGTTACTAAAAAGCATTGGCATTGATAAATCGGAAATTCAAGAGATTGAAAATTTGGTTTGACAGCGGTCAAAAAGTGCGGTATATTGATTGAGGTAAGTTATTAATTAAAAAAATTAGCAAATTTATTTATGTTGGCAATTATAAAAACTGGTGGTAAACAGTACAAAGTGAAGGTGGGCGATAAGGTGAAAATTGAAAAATTGGAAGATGCCATCGGAAGCACGATTGTTTTTTCAGAAGTGCTTTTTGTGGGTGATGAAAAAGAAATCAAAGTCGGAACACCTTTCTTGACTGATGTGAAAGTGGAAGGCAAAATTCTTCGCACAGAGCAAGGCGATAAAGTAACCGGTATTAAATTTAAAGCTAAAAAAAGATATAAAGTGAAATTTGGACATCGTCAAATTTTTACAGAAGTGGAAATCACCAAAATTGCTTAAAGTCGGTGCTTGAATATTGAAAATAATCAAAAAAAATCCAGCATTGGATTTTTTTTGTTTTGTAGCATATAATAAAAAGTAGTTTAAATTTTTTAAATATAAATTTATGGAAATCATTCTAATTCTTGGTCCGTTTATTGTGCCGATAGTGTTATTTTTGATTTTGCCTGGACTTCGAGTAGTGCAACAATATGAAAAGGGTGTAGTTTTTCGTTTTGGAAAAATAATTTCAAGTAGAGAGCCAGGTCTCAATTGGATTATTCCATATGTTGATAGGATGTTAAAAATTGATTTTCGGACAATCACTATGCCAATTCCGCCACAAAAAATTATCACAAAGGATAATGTTTCTGTGGATATTTCCGCTGTGGCTTATTATAAAATTGTAGATGCGGAAAAAAGTATTGTGTCGATTGAGGATGTTCGTAGTGCTATTAATCAAATTGCTCAAACGACAGTACGAAATATCGTTGGTCGTTTTCAATTAGATGAGGTTTTATCTGAGCGTGATCAAATCAACAAAGAGATTAGCACAGTATTAGATGCTAATACGGAGTCATGGGGCGTTCTAGTTTCTGTGGTAGAAATCAAGGATATAGAATTACCAGAAAATATGCAAAGAGCAATGGCGAAACAAGCTGAAGCAGAAAGAGAAAAGCGTGCCAAAATTATTGCCGCTGAAGGTGAATTATTAGCGAGCAAAAAGTTGGCGGAAACAGCAGATATAATGGCAGCACATCCAATCGCCTTGCAACTTAGAAATTTGCAAACAATGGCAGAAATTGCGGTGGAAAAAAATTCTACTATTATTTTCCCAGCACAATTCATGGGAACGGTAAATGATATTCAAAATTTCATGGCTAAGGAAAAAATAATAAAATAAAATAAAAAAAATAAAATGAACAAAAATATTAAATCAGAATTAGCTATTGGCATCATTCTTCTGGTAGTCATTATTGTTGGTGGCGTTGTTTGGCTTGGCGGTAATCAGCAATTGCAAAATAAGGATAATCTAGTAATGTTGCCAGTAGCAAATCAGGCGAAAGAGCCAATAGTGGAAAATGGAAATGATTTGGTTATTGACAATAAGACAGAGCCAAAGACGAATGTTTTTTTTGCCACAGCTTCTACTGGAAAAATTAATATCAATATTTTCGATTCGAAAAATAAGTTCATTGTGGCTAGCAGAAAAATTGAATTAGACGATACACTGGGAAGCTCAACAAATAATGGCGTGGGACTGAATGATGCCGTTCAATATAATCCAATCACCAAGAATATTTTTATTTTTACAGATGGGGATTCGAGATATGATGGCTCTTGCAGGAATAAAGATAAAACTTGTTTTTACAGAATTTATAGAATCAATCTGGACAATGTTCAACAAAAACCGGAAATTTTATTTCAGACGAAAGACGCTATTGTTAATTGGCAAGTTGGCGTCAAATCAAACTCGGTCTTTGTTGGAATTTCTGCACAAATTGACAATGGGCATAGTTCTAGGCTTGTATTAAAATCCATCAATCCTTCTGATAAAACAGTAAAAACTATTTCAGAAAATGCATCTGTCGGGGGACGGCTTATCCTATCAGCTGATGAAAAGAGCATTTTTCAGATTATCAGTGGAGATAATATTGTTTTAAGTAAAATAGATATTTTGACAGGGACTATTGAAAAGACGGATGTTTTTCAAGGAAATATTGGATTTCCAAGCGCGGCTATTTCTCCCGATGGAAATTTTATTGCTTTTCATCAATCGGGTTTAAAAATATATGATGTATTGAATAAGAAAATTATAAATTATTTTTATGGTGGAGAAATTGGAAATTATGGATTAAGCTGGTCGGGTGATAGTGAAAAGATAGTTTATATATTAAAAAATAAATTGGCCTATTACGATATTAAAACTGGTAAGGAGACAATCATCGAACAGGGAGAAAATCTAAATGCTTATGTTTATGGATGGGCTCCTTCGAAACAATATGTAATGTACAAATCGGGAGGGGATATGGATACCGTTAAATTCTATGACATTTTTCAAGATAAGAAAGTGGAGTTTAACCAGGATATTTTTTCCAAGACTAATACTTTTAGCATATATGGTATTGATTGGTTCTAGGAGGTAAGCCAAGATAATAGTGGGCTCATAATCAAAAAAAATCCAGCATTGGATTTTTTTTGTTTTGTAGTATATAATAAAAGAATGAAAAAAGTTAGAAATATTATTACTTGTTTTTTTATTGTATCGGTTTTGACTGGGTGTTCTTTGGTTGGTTCAACGCCTAATTCTGCAACTACTCAAAAATATACTTTTGCTAAGAATATTTGGATTTCTACTGATGCTGGAAAAACATGGAAAGATTCGAGTATCGCAACAAATAAGCCGAGCGTAACAGACATTGATCCACTTAGCTTAGTTTTCGATCCAGTAGATGCGAAAAATATTTTCACAGGACTGCGAACGGGCGGTATCATGAAAAGTATCAATTCTGGAGAGAGTTGGGAATTTCTCACATTCAAAACAGAAAAGATTTATGGCTTGGCAATTAGTCCGGTTGATTCTAAGATTATTTACGCCAGCACAGTACTGAATGGTCGAGGAAAAATATTTAAAAATACTGCTTCGGGAGCAACAGATGCTTGGAGTGAGATTTATACTTCCGCAACTAATGGGCCACTTGTTGTGGCTATGACATTAGACAAAAAAAATGCCAATATAATTTATGTGGCGACTAGTGATAATCAGGTTTTGAAAAGTTTGGATGGCGGAGTTTCTTGGCGGAGTTTTTTCCAAGCGCAAGCTCCTGTAATTAAAATTGCACTGGATGCCAAAGATAGTAAGTTGATTTGTTTATTAACAAAAAGTGGTGAAGTTTTTTTAAGTGTTGATGGTGGGGATAAATTTGAAAGCTTAACAACAAAAATTACTACGACAGGATTATTCGGATCGGGTTTTACTGTCATGGAAACGGATCCGACAAATGGAAAATGGATTTATTTGGCTGGAAAAAATGGTATAATTCGCAGTAAAGATGCGGGAGAAAAATGGGAAACAATCACAACGCTAAATAATCCGGAAAATTCTCCAGTGGGAGCGTTAGCAATTAATCCACAAAATTCTCAAGAAATTATGTATGGAGCATTACAAGCAATCTATCGATCAGCTGATGGCGGAAAAACTTGGTCAACTTCGCAATTTGATTTAACTAAGACAAATAGCATTTTGGAATATAATCCGCAAAATCCAAACATTGTCGTAGCTGGTTTTAGTGGAAAATAAAAAATAATTATTTTTAAAATTTAAACTACCATGTACAAAGAAATTATTGAGGAAAGTAAAATTAATTTTGATAAAACAATTGCTCATTTCAAGGAAGATCTGGGAAAAATCAGAACTGGACGGGCTTCAACGGCGATTGTGGATAATTTGATGGTGGAATATTATGGAACTCGATCGCCGCTAAAACAAGTCGCGAGTATTTCCGTGCCAGAGCCACGCACAATCGTTATTTCACCTTGGGACAAAGGCGCTTTGTTGATTATTGAAAAAGCCATCAAGGAATCTGATTTGGGTTTGAATCCAATGAATGATGGGCAAATTATTCGTATCAATGTGCCTGCCTTAACAGAAGATCGCAGAAAAGAATTTGTTAAAATGCTAAATCAAGAAGCGGAAAATGCTCGTGTGGCAGTGCGAAAAGGACGAGAAGATGTTTGGGATGAAAT
>JBAXKA010000026.1:0-14339 GCA_037137555.1 Candidatus Moraniibacteriota bacterium | reverse complement strand
TTGTGACAATTTGCACCCAAGACAAAGAATATTTTTTTGGTGAAATAAAAAATGGTGAAATGAATTTGAATGACATTGGCAAAATTGCCCATCAATTCTGGCAAGAAATTCCCCAGCATTTCCCGTTTGTGAATTTAGATCAATTTGTGGTAATGCCTGATCATGTGCATGGAATTTTGGAAATAAACAAAAATGTATTAAACGAATGCACCCGTAGAGACGAGGCATTGCCTCGTCTCTACATGGGGGAATATCCGCAAATGTCAGAAATATCACCAAAACCATGCTCGTTGTCTGTAATAATTGGGGCATACAAATCAATCGTTTCAAAAACTGCTAACAAACAATTTCCCATTGGTTTCCACTGGCAACCGCGTTTTTTTGATCACATAATCCGCAATGACGAAACATTGAACAAGATCCGTGAATATATCAACAAGAATCCGGCAAGGTGGGAACGAGATCGAAATAGTTTGGATAGTTTGATTCCAGAAAAACACAGGAATGACGGATAGTGCGATTTCTTTGGTTTGATAAATCAAACACTGATGCGATGCCGAATGTTTGACAGTGCTTTCAAAGCGGGTGTATTATTCAAGTGGATTTAAGTTAATTATTTTTTTAAAAATATTAAATTATGAATACATTAGATAATACAAAAATTGGTGTTGTTGGTTTGGGTTATGTTGGATTGCCGTTGGCAGTGGCTTTTGGAAAAAAAATTGATACCGTTGGTTTTGATGTTAATAAAAAAAGAATAGAAGAACTTGAGACTTATATTGATAATTCAAAAGAATTAAGCACACAACAAATTAAAGAATCAGAAAAACTTTCTTTTTCAAGCAATGTTTCTGAATTAAAGGATTGTAATTTTTTTATTGTCGCTGTGCCTACTCCAGTTGATCAATTTAAAATTCCTAATTTTGATCCCTTGATCGGTGCCAGCACTTTAATTTCAACAATTTTAAAAAAAGGTGATGTTGTTGTGTATGAGTCAACAGTTTATCCGGGGGCGACAGAGGAAATTTGCGTGCCAATTTTGGAAAAAGGATCTGGTCTAGAATATAATAAAGATTTTTTTGCTGGATATAGTCCTGAGCGAATTAGTCCGGCGGATAAAAATAATATTCAAGATATTGTCAAGGTAACCTCTGGCTCAACTATTGAAGCGGGAAAATATGTCGATGAAATTTACCAACAAATTATTACAGCTGGCACTTTTTTAGTAGATGATATGCGCGTGGCAGAAGCTTGTAAGGTTATTGAAAATACACAAAGAGATATCAATATTGCTTTTATGAATGAGATTTCGATTGTTTTGGAACGAATGGGAATTGAAACACGAGATGTTTTGGCAGCCATGAAAACAAAATGGAATGCTCTCTCTTTTGTGCCAGGTCTTGTAGGCGGTCATTGCATTGGAGTTGATCCTTATTATTTAATCCATAAGGCGTATGAGTTTGGTTATAATATGGAAGTGGCGAGAAGTGCTCGGATTGTGAATGATGTGATGCCAAAATTTATTGCAGAGCGTCTAGCACTTCGCATGTGTGAGCGAAAACTGAAACTCGCTGGCGGAAAAGTTTTAATTATGGGTGTATCATTTAAGGAAAATTGCCCCGACATTAGAAATGCTCGACCATTTGATATTGCTAAGGAATTAAAAAAATATGGAATAGCGGTTGATTTTTTTGATCCTGTTGTGGATAAGAATGAAGTGCAAAAAATAGAAAATATCACACTCGCTGAAAATCCTAATCTAGAATATTATGATGGAATAATTTTGGCAGTTGCGCATAAACAATTTATTGATATGGGTGTTGAAAAAATTAAGGCTTTTGGCAAAAAAGAACAATGTATTTTCTTTGATGTGAAAGCAATTTTTGCCAAAAACGATTCAGATTTGAGATTGTAGTTGACTTTTTCAAAAAGATAGTGTATACTAGAGAGGTAATAAAGAGAGCGGGTGATTCCGCTTTCTTTTTATTTATATTAAAAATCTTTGTGATTGGGAGTTTAATTCCCGAGCAAGGAAAAAAACAAAAATATGGAAGAAGTAAAAAAAGAGTGTGGATGTCCTGAATGCGAAGCGAGAGAAGCAGCGCATCAAGAATCCGAAATGATGAATTTCGCATTCCTCTTGGCTTTAATGCCAGCGCTCACAATCACTTTTCTAAGTAATGCCGGATTTTTTTAAAAAGTGCAAAAAGTAGTGCATAAAAAGCCTCTTCAAAAGAGGCTTTTTGTTTTTTTTAAAAATCTATGATAAACTATTTTTATGGGACGAAAAAAAATTGAACAAAAAGAAAATAATTCAAACAGGAAGAAAATAAAAGAAGAAGAAACTGACGAAGGGTCAGGCAACAAATTTGATTTTTCTCTTTCCGCTGACACCAGAAGAAATATTGCTGGAGTAATTTTGTTTACCCTGGCTATTTTATCCGTTCTGGGATTTCTGGGTTATGCGAGTGTTTTTGGTGAATTTTTGAATAAAATAATTGGTCAAGCGATTGGTTGGACAAAATTAATTTTTCCACTTTTTTTAATTCTCGCCGGGGTAGTTTTATTTTTTAGAAAAGAAACAATTTTTTATGTTACAAAACTAGCAGGGTTATTCGTGGTGCTTGTTAGTATCACTGGTCTTTTTCATTGGTTTTTTGATCCAACTAAAATGTTGCTTGTGGCTAAAGAAGGAAAAGGTGGTGGATATGTCGGCTATGCGCTCGCTTATTTATCAATTAAATATCTGGGCAAAGCTGGCAGTCTGGTTGTTATTTTGGCTTTGCTACTTTTGGGAATTATTGTTGCGTTTGAATTTTCAATTGTTAATTTTATTGAGCAGCTTAAAAAAGCAAAAGAAAATAAAGCTGATGATGATGCAAACGAAGAAGAATTGATTACTCCAGAAGATTTAATCAAAATAGCTCCTGAGAAAATAATCAGCACGCCAGAGGATTTAAAAAATAATAATACTGAACAGATTGAACAGAAAGAGCAGAAAGAACAAAAAGAAGCCGAACTGCTAGCAAAAGAAAATATTGCTAAAATAAAATTTGTAGAAGGACGAGATCAATTCATTTCGCCTGAGTTCGTTGATGACGAGGAAAGTGAAAATAATTATTTTTCTAAAAAAAGTTTATCAACCGAAGGAAGAAAAACAAAAGCCTTAAGATGGAAATTTCCGCCAGTGGGAATTTTGGAAAAAGCCACAGGAGTTGCTAAGGGAGGTGATGTGGATTTAAATGCTAAGTTAATTGAAGATGCTTTGCGTAATTTTGGAATTGAAGTTGAAAGAGGTGAAATTAAAACTGGTCCATCTGTAACGCAATATAGTTTTCGTCCAGCGGTGGGAGTTAAGATTGCTAAGATTTTGGCATTGCAAAATGATTTATCTTTGGCACTAGCTAATCCAATTCGGATTGAAGCACCAATTCCGGGAAAATCACTTATCGGCATTGAGGTTCCCAATAAAAGTTCTTCTTTTGTGCGATTGCGATCAATTTTGGAAAGCAAAGATTTTAAAAATAGAAAATCAAATTTAAGTATTGCTATTGGCGAAGATGTTAGTGGTAATTATATTTTTGGCAGTTTGGATAAGATGCCACATTTGATGGTGGCCGGTGCCACAGGAACAGGAAAATCCGTCTGTGTTAATTCTATTATTACAACTTTGCTCTATCAAAATTCTCCAGAAGATTTGAAATTTATTATGGTTGATCCGAAAAGAGTCGAGTTGTCACTATATAATGGCATCGCACATTTGCTTACGCCAGTAATCGTGGAAAATGCCAAGGTGGTTAATACTTTGAAATGGGCGGTTTCTGAAATGGAAAAACGCTATAAACTATTTCAAGAAGTGGGAGTGCGAGATATTATTTCCTATAAAGAAAAAGCTAAGAGTGGTGAAAAACGAAAACTTATTGATACTGAAACTGGCGAGGTGAGTGAGGAGGATTATAAAAATGTGCCGTATATTGTGATTGTTATTGATGAATTGGCTGATCTGATGGGCAGTCACGGCAAAGAAGTGGAAGGTGCGATTGTGCGAATTGCTCAAATGGCGCGTGCGGTGGGAATTCATTTAATTGTTTCCACTCAACGACCATCAGTAGAAGTTATTACTGGACTTATTAAAGCTAATATTACAACGAGAATTTCTTTTCAAGTAGCAACGCAAATTGATTCGCGAACAATTTTGGATATGGCTGGTGCTGAAAAACTTTTAGGCAATGGTGATTCGCTTTATCTTTCGGCCAACACACCAAAACCACAAAGAATTCAAGGTGTTTTTGTGACGGAAAAAGAAGTGAAAGAAATAGTGGATTTTATTAGAGAAGAAAATAAGAGTTTTGATAAGAGTGAAAATGAAACTTGTGAAATTACTACTGGAAAAACTGTTTCTGTTGCTGAAGAGTTAGATAATTTCAATGGTTTTAATGATGAAAATAATGATGAGCTTTATGAAGTGGCTAAAAAAGAAATTTTGCAGTCTAAAAAAGCTTCAGCTTCTTTTTTGCAAAGACGGTTGCGAGTTGGTTATGCACGGGCAGCCAGACTTTTGGATATTCTTGAAGAAAAAGGTGTGGTTGGTCCAGCTGATGGTGCTAAAGCCAGAGAGATTTATGGTCTTCCTCCAGAAGAAGGGACAGTTTATAACGATGACATAAATGATCAGGAAAAGCGAGATAAGTGGGAGATGTAAGCAGTGGTGATATATAAAAAAAGTATCTATGACAAATGGCTTCACAAAAAGAAAAGTCGGCACACTGACACTCGGCGAGAAATTGAAAAAAATGCGTTCAGATAAGCGGATTGCTCTGAATGAAGTTTCGCGCGTGACAAAAATTCGACTAGAATATTTGCAATTCTTGGAAGAAGGAAACTATGACGAACTTCCCGCTGATGTGTATGTGCGGGGATTTTTAAAAAGTTATGGTGATTTTCTGGGCGTTGAAGAACAATATCTCGTGAAACTTTTTGAGAAAGAAAAAGGGATTAAAAAAAATCTAGAAAAAAACAAAAATCCGGACAAAAACAAAAATGATGCACAAGCAAAACCACTAAATATTTCAGCATTTGTCTTTACCTTCAAAAAAGTGGTATTATTTTTTATTGCAATCTTAACTTTGATTGTTTTTTTTTATTTATACCACGAAGCCGGAATGCTTACTGACACACCGCGATTGATTATTTTAAATCCTGAGCCAAATTCACAAGTGGAAGAAAAATCAATTTCACTGGAGGGAAAAACAGATAAAGATGCCCAAATATTTATCAATGATCAAATAATTTTAGTTGATGATGGCGGAAAGTTCAAAGAAGATATTTCTTTGCAATCAGGCATTAATGTAATTCGCGTTAAGGCGGTGAATAAATTTAAAAAAGAAGCAGTGGAAAATATCACGGTTCAAGCTAATTATACGGAGGATAGTTTGGAAATTGCAAATACAGAAAATCCAGTTGAAAATTTAGTCGAACAAAATAATTTTTTGGCAGATGACACGGCTGTTCAAGTTGAGCTGAGTGTTGATCCTGGTCCAGTTTGGGTTAGTGTTGAAACAGATAGCAACTTAGTCTTTAGCGGAACAGTTTTAGCGGGTGATGTGCAAAAATTTAATGCTCGTGATAAGATAGTAATTAGCTCTGGACAAGCCAGCGCAACATATATTAAACTCAATGGAGCAGATAAGGGCGCATTAGGAAAAGAAGCTGGAGCGATTAAGGGCGTAGTTTTTGTTAAAGAAGAAAAAAAGCAATAAATTAATTAATCTAAATAATCAAATTATGAAAGACGAAGAAAAAAAAGAAAGCAAGAATAAAGATCAAGAAAAAGGCGTGGACAATGTTGTGTCTGAAATTAGGGAAAAATTTGGTGATGGCGTGATTATGAAATTGGGCGATATTAAACATGTTGATGTGGCTTCAATTCCAACTGGTTCAATTTCTTTGGATTTGGCTTTGGGAATTGGTGGAATTCCCAGAGGTCGTGTCGTGGAAATTTATGGACCAGAGTCATCAGGAAAAACAACTTTAACTTTGCATATCATTGCTAATACACAAAAGGCTGGTGGAGTGGCAGCTTTTATTGATGCCGAACATGCACTTGATCCTGAATATGCCAGAAGAATTGGCGTGAATGTAAATGATCTTTTAATTTCTCAACCAGATAACGGTGAACAAGCTTTGGATATTGTCGAAGCCTTGGTTAATTCTGGAGCAATTAATATGGTTGTGGTGGATAGTGTGGCAGCCTTAGTGCCAAAAGCGGAAATTGAAGGTGATATGGGTGCTCAACATATGGGACGACAAGCTCGGCTTATGTCACAAGCTTTGCGAAAATTGACTGCGATCATTGCTCGCTCAAATTGCACAGTAATTTTTATCAATCAGATTCGCATGAAGATTGGTGTGGTATTTGGTAATCCAGAAACAACAACGGGCGGAAATGCTTTGAAATTTTATTCTTCTGTGCGTGTGGAAGTTCGTCGCAGTGCTCAAATTAAAAAAGGCGAAGAGATTGTTGGCAATCGCACAAAAGTAAAAATTGTGAAAAATAAAGTGGCACCACCTTTTCGCACAGCTGAGTTTGATATTATGTATAACGAAGGAATTTCTGCTGCTGGCGATGTGCTAGACACTGGCGTAAAATATGAAGTAGTCGCGAAAAAAGGTAATTCTTATTTTTTTGGCGAAATTAAATTGGGAGTTGGTCGTGAACCAGCTAAGGCCTTTTTGAAAAGTGAACAAAAAATGCAAGCCGAAATTGTGAAAGGTATATTTAAAAAAGTAGCGGAACTGGAGTTGATAGCAAGTGGTGAGTAATATTTTTGTTAATTTAATTTTAAAAATAATCTCATGGAAAGACATCCTAAAAAAGAACGAACAATGGTTTTTATTAAACCAGATGGTGTGCAACGAGGCTTAATTGGAGAAGTGATTAAACGCTTTGAACGCACAGGACTAAAATTAGTTAGTTTGAAAATGACAATTCTTGATGCAGACAGATGTTGGAAGCATTATAATAAAGATGATGCTTGGTATGAAAAAAAAGGCAGTCGTAGTATCGAAGAACGAAAAGCTAATGGTCTTGTAGTTGATAAAAGTGCGATTGATTATGGAAAAGAAATTATCAATGCCTTAGTGAAATTTATGACTTCTGGTCCTGTGGTGGCAATGATCTGGGAAGGCAATAAAGCCGTTGGTGTTGTGACAAAAATTGTGGGAACAACTGAACCAACAACTTCTGATGTGGGAACAATTCGTGGTGATTTAACAATTGATTCTTATGAAATTACTAGTGTTGATGGAAGAGCTGTGCGAAATTTAATGCATTGTTCTGAGTCACCAGAAGAAGCTGAGAGAGAAATCAGTCTGTGGTTTTCAGAAAAAGAAATTTTAAATTATCGTTTAGTGCAAGAGCAAATTTTGTATGATGTAAATTTGGATGGAATTTTAGAATAAAAAGTTGTGTTATGCTTTTGTCATTCTGAGCTATAATAAAATACAAAAAATCCTCCAAGCTTTTGCCTAGGAGGATTTTTTATTTGCAAGAAAAACTTTATTTTTCTTTGTTAGCTGTTTTGATACAACGAGTACAAACTCTGGTTTTTGCACCATCAATTTTCTTGCTTTGCAAATTGATTTGAAATTTTCGCAATGTTTTCACATTAGAATGACTAACAGTATGACCGGTTCCTGGACCGCGTCCACAAACTTCACAAACTCGACTCATAAATTTAAGTATTAATAGTTGATTTATTACAAGATATAAGGTAGCATAGGAATATAATTTTAGCAAGCAAATTTATGACCAATGAAATAGTATTGATTATTTTTTATGTCGCTATCCTACTTTATTCCGTTATTATTCATGAAGTTTTCCATGGCGTGATGGCTCTTTGGTTGGGAGATAATACGGCTAAGTATGCTGAACGATTGACAGCTAATCCCTTTAAGCACCTTGATTTGGTTGGTTCATTTTTAGCACCATTATTTATGTATCTTTCTTTTGGTTTTGCTTTTGGTTGGGCAAAACCCGTGCCCTATAATCCCTATAATTTAAAAAATCAAAAATGGGGACCGGCAATGGTGGCAATGGCCGGACCGGGAATAAATTTAGCAGTGGCATTTCTCGCCGCAACAATTGCCAGATTTATTGCGTTGCCTTTGCACCTTAAAAAAGATATCATAAATCATTTTAACGAATGGTCAGTGGTTTCGGGTGTGATTGCTGGATCAGTGAGTGCAATATTCTATGAACTGCTGATTATTATAATTATTATTAATGTTTTTTTGGCTTTTTTTAATCTCATCCCAATTCCGCCACTGGATGGTTCTAAATTATTATTCGCAATCCTGCCAATAAAAATTGAAACTCAAGCTATGCTCGAACAGTTTGGTTTTATGTTGCTTTTATTTTTTATCTTCTTCTTTTCTTCACCACTGCGTATTTTTCTGGGCACAGCGATCAATGCTTTTTTGCGAATAGCAATCTAATATAAAAAATATGACTGAAAAAAAAGTATTAACAAAAAAACAAAAACTATTTATTTTGCTGGGATTAATTTTTATTGTCGGTGTTTTTTTGCGAGCCTATCATTTTCAGGCGTGGTTATTTTTTTGGAGTGATCAAGTGCGTGATGCTAATATAGCGCAAGAAGTGGTTGAGGGAAAAACAGCTTGGCCACTGCTGGGACCGGTAATGCATCATACTGCGTTTAAACTTGGGGCAATGTATCATTATTTTCAAATAAGTGCGATGAAAATTTTTGGAACCGAGCCATATGTGGCGGCATATCCGGATTTATTTTTTTCTATTTTGTCCATCCCGTTGTTATTTGTTTTTTTAAAAATTTATTTTGAGAATAAAATTGCACTAATTTTGACCAGCTTATATGCCGTTTCTTATTATTCAATTTATTATTCTCGTTTTGCTTGGAACACTAATTCGTTGCCATTCTTTGTTTTGCTGTATTTTGTGGCGTTACATAGGTTTCTTTGTGAAAGAGAAAAAACCAGCTGGCTCTGGGTGATTCTTTTGGGAATTAGTATCGGAGTTGGTATGCAGTTGCATGCATTATTGCTTGTTATGGCAGTGGCAATTACTTTTTTTGTTTTTCTTTTTGTGCTCAAAAAAAATTGGAGAACTTGGAAAAAATGGGCGGTTGTTTTATTGATAGTCTTGGTTTTAAATAGTGGTCAAATTTTCAGTGAATGGGGCAATGGATTTTCTAACTTAAAAGCCCTATTTGAAACATCTTCGGGTCGAACTGACGGGGGAATTAAAAAGCAGTTCGAAAATGCTTTGGCAAACATTGATTGTCATATTCAATCAAATGCTCAAATTATCTCGTCAATTGGCGATGAGGATCGTTGCCATCTGGCTTATTCTGATTTTATAAAAAAGATAAGCACAGCAGGATATGCAAAAAAAATGATACATGATTTTGGGAGCAGGGATTTTCTGGATTTAGCAAGAAGTTTAATTTTTACATTATTTTCTTTGTCGGGTTATGCGTGGTTGATTCATTCTTGGCGTTGTGAAAAAGAACTTTCACGAAAATATTTTTTAAGTTTAATCATTGTTTATGCTAGCCTTTATTTCTTGCTAATGCTTCCGATGGGCGGAGCATCACTTCCAAGATATTTTTTGCATGTTTTTTTTATGCCGTTTTTATTTTTAGGTTTTTGGTTGAAATTCTTGGACAAGAAATATCCGCAAAAGCAATTGAATTTATTTTTTGTGTTTAGTCTTTTCGCCTTAGTCAATCTCTTTACAATTTTTCAAGTAGCAAGAGATTTTTCAGTTGGTGCCGGAAGCAAAATTCGTTATCCAATTTTGGGAGAAATGGAGCAAATGTTAGACTATATGATTTCACAAGCAGATACAAAAAAAGAGTTATATGTTTCGGGAAAATCTAGTTATGCTTTTACTTTTTTCACACCACTGCGATATTTAAGTGAGAGACGCGGGTTTAAATTGCAAGAAGCGGAAAATTATGATAATATTCCAAATGAAAAGTCAGTTTTTTATTTCAGAGATAGTCCCAAGAAAAATGCTACTGCGCCTAAATCTGCCAGAGGTTTTGAAATTGAAAATTTTAAAATTTTTGGTGACATATCCGTGTCTAAATTAAAACTAAAAGATTAGAAGTGGATAAAAAATTATTTAAATATTAAAAACAAACAAAATGGAACAACAAATTGAATCAAAAAAGGAATATAAGCTAAAAATAATTTTGCCAGTTTTGGCTTTTTTATTTTTCGCGCTATTAATTGCCCAAAGATATTTTTTCAGCAAGGAAAATAAAGATAATCCAAAGATAAATAAAAATTATTCTAGTAATATTACTAATAAGCAAAATTTAACATTAACAGAAAAACTAGATAATCAAACTAAAATTAAAAAGTTTTCTAATTATCAAGAGTTGCAGGATTTTGTGGAAAATAATTCTTCTCGCAATAATTTTGGCGGAGGAAGGATGCTTGATGGTTTAGCGGGAAATGTCATGACGCCGATGACAGAAAAGATAAAAAGTACCGATTATTCGCAAACAAATATTCAAGTGGCTGGTGTGGACGAAGCTGATTTGGTGAAAACTGATGGTGAATATATTTATTCTGTGGCAGATAAAACTTTATTTATTACCAAAGCTAATCCGGCAGAAAATGCTCAAGTGGAAGCAAAAATAGAATTCAAATCGAATCCGCAAAATATTTATCTCAAAGGCAATCGCCTGGCTATTTTTGGTGGCGATCAGGAAGTGGCAATAATGGATTCATATCATAATTTCAAACGCAAATCGCCATATGCCTTTTTTAAAGTTTTTGATATTACGGACAAAAAAAATCCTAAACAAATTCGCGATTTGGATTTTGAAGGAAATTATTTAAATTCAAGAATGATCGGCGGTTATGTTTATTTTCTCACTTCAACATACGCTCAATATTATGCCGAAGAAATGCCCGTGCCAAGAATATTGAGCGAGGGAAAAGAAATTTACAATAGTCAAGATGCAACCAAATGCGTAAATTGTCCCGAAGTTTATTATTTTGATATGCCCTACTCATCAATGAATATGGTAAATGTGGCAGCAATCAATCTGGATGATGAAAAAGAAAACTTGACTAATCAGGTTTATCTGCTTTCCGGTGAACAAAATTTTTATGCTTCACAAAATAATTTGTATATTACTTACACGAAATATCTAAGCGAATACGATTTATTTATGGGTGTAGCAAAAGATTTATTATTTTCTCGTCTCAACGCAAAAGATCAGGAAAAAATTCAAAAAATTGAAACAGCCGACAATTTTATTCTCAATGAAAGTGAAAAAATGGGGAAAATAAATATTATTGTAGAAAGTTATTTGGCTTCTCTACCAACGGTTGAACAAAAAAAAGTTGAGCAAGAATTATCTAGTGAGATGCAAAAAAAATACACAGATATTGCCAAGGAACTGGAGAAAACAGTTATTCATAAAATAGCGATTAATAAAAATAAAATTGAATACAAGAATTTCGGAGAAGTGACCGGATCGGTGCTTAATCAGTTTTCTATGGATGAAGACGAAAAAGGCAATTTTCGAATCGCCACAACTAAAAATCAAAATTTTTCTGGATTTAATTTTTTTAGGAATTACGACAATATTGCTGTGAGCCAAAACGCCGAACAAAATCAATCCTATAATAATCTTTATGTTTTAGATAATAATTTAAAAGTAGTTGGAGCGGTGGAAAATTTGGCGAAGGGCGAGCGAATTTATTCTGCCAGATTTATGCAAAATCGGGCCTATCTTGTAACATTCAAACAAACTGATCCGCTATTCGTGATTGATTTAAAAGATGCTAAGCATCCAAAAGTTTTGGGACAACTGAAGGTGCCAGGATTTTCTAGCTATCTTCATCCCTATGACGAAACAACTTTGATTGGCTTGGGAAAAGAAACAGAAGAAAATAGTACTGGTGGAGTTATCACAAAAGGACTCAAACTTTCACTTTTTGATGTCAGCGATGTTTCAAAACCAAAAGAAATTGATAAATATTTATTGGGATCAGCGGGCAGTGATTCGTTGGCACTAAATGATCACAAAGCCTTTCTCTTTTCTCGTGAGAAAAATTTATTGGCAATCCCGATGCAGTCAGGAAATTCATTTTCTGATATTCCCGTGTCTCCGCCTGAATTGTTTAATGGCGTTGTGGTTTTTGGCATTGATAAAAACGGCTTTAAACTAAAAGGAAAAATTAGCCAAAATGAGAAAACCAGTAATCCGATGTTGAAATATAATAATTATAACAATTTAATCAAAAGAAGTTTGTATATTGAAAATAATCTATACACTATTTCGGATCAATATCTGCAGATCAATAAATTAGACAATTTGGATTTAGTGAAGAAAGTACCGCTTAAGGGCGAAGAGGATTTTCGTGTTGTGCCAAACTCGGAACCAACATCACTGCCAAATTTTGATCCAGGACTAAAGCGCCTATAACAACAAAAAAAGAGGAGAGCAATATGAGTAAAATCACGGTGTTTATTTTTTTTGCAGTATTGGTTGTTATCGCAGTGCCAAATCCATTTATTCCATGGTGGGCACAAATAATTGCAACGGCAACGCTTTTAATTAGCAATGATCAATTGCTAAAAAGAAGTTAAAAAACTAAAATTACTCTCAGTAAAAAGGAAAAAAGTGAAATCACTTTTTTCCTTTTTTTATTTTTTTATGTTAAGATAAGATTATGTAAAAGTTGGTTTCGACAAGCTCAACCAACGAGTAGGTGGATGTTGGTTTCGACAAGCTCAACCAACGGATATGAGTAAAGGATATATGTATATATTAGAATGTGCTGATGGTAGTTACTACACTGGGAGTACAAAAGATTTGGAATTTCGTTTGGCTCAACATCAATCAGGAAAAGGTGCAAATCACACAAAAAAGAGATTGCCAGTTAAATTAGTTTATTTTGAAGAATATGCTAGAATTGATGAAGCATTTTATCGAGAAAAGCAAGTGCAAGGCGGGAGAAGAGAAAAAAAGAAGCGTTGATGCGTAATCAATTTGAAAAATTACCAGAATTAGCTAGAAAAAATAACCTTTAATTGTATTGCTTATGCAAATAAAAATCAACAAAAAAAAATACACTGTAAAAATAGGGGAAACTATTTTGGATGTTTGTCGCCGGAAAAAAATTGCTATTCCAACTTTATGTGCTTTTGATGGCTTGCCAAAAGAAGCTGTTTGTCGTTTGTGTTTAGTGAAAACGAATCGTTCAGATAAATTAGTAACCGCTTGCACTTTTCGTGTTTGCGCTGGCTTGGAAGTTCTGACAGAAAGTGAAAAAATTCAAAAAGCGCGTAAAATAAATTTGGAACTTTTGTGGGCTGATCATGCGGGAAAATGTGCTAGTTGCAAGAAAAATAAACTATGCGAATTGCAAAAGTTGGCGGAAGAATATAAAATTGAAAATTTTCATTTTGTGCCAAGAAAAGGCGAGATGACCAATACGGAAGAGCAAAAACTATTGCGAGATAATTGGTCACGCGTAGTGGTTGAAAATGAAAATGCTTGCATTTCCAGAAACTCAGAATTTTGCGTGGAATGTCGCAGGTGTATTAATATTTGCCCAGAAAAAAAATTTGGCTTTAATCATCGGGCCGGTGATGTGATTGTGGGAACGGCTTATGAAAAAAAATTGGATTGTAGTTTTTGTGGAGAATGTGTGCGAGTATGCCCCACAGCGGCGCTGACTGATCAAAATAATTTTTCCAGGATTATCGAAGAACTAGACGACTTGAAAAAACTTTCCGTGGCTATTTTGGATTATAAAATAGAAGAAAAAATTTTGGAGCAACTGAAAAAAATCACCACAGAAATAAATCTCAAAAAAATATTATTTGATTTAGGTTTTGAAAAAATTATTAAGCTTGAAAAAAAAGATCAAGACAACGCAGATAAAATCATCAAAAAAATTAAAACAGAATATGCGCAAAAAGAAAAAATTGATCCAAATAATATCAGAACATTTTTTATTTCTTCTCAAATTGGCAAAAAAGCGGAAGCAAAAGAATATCTGGATTATGGGCTTAGTGAAAGGGAAATAGCACGATTGGTGCGAGACAAACAAAGAATCGTGTTAGGGAAGATGAAAATTTAAAAAATAGAGTATGTCAATTAAATTTCTACTATTGCATTCTAAAAAACTATGCTACAATAAAAAACATAATCTCACCTAAAAAAACAAAATAAAAAATGATAATTTTGTCTAAACTAAAAAACAAACTAAACTCCCAACAAGAGGGGACTATTAGCCATACCAAAAAACCAAACTACCACATCCAA
>JBAXKA010000025.1:0-14562 GCA_037137555.1 Candidatus Moraniibacteriota bacterium | reverse complement strand
TACTAGGTGTGAATCATCCATGTTAATTGTCATAGGATACTTGCTTACGAATTATTCCATATCTTAGCAGATTTAGCCTCTTCAGGCTCATGTTGCGTTGGAGTAGACTATAATTTGACATTATATTGTTTTCGACATAGAATCGAGCCAATGTAGCTCTTTAAAAATTTTCGGCACATAAAAGGAGGTGATTTGGTTTGCTTCAGCAAAATTTAGAATTTTTTGAAAACCCAAAACAAGGAGGTATTATGAGTAAAAAAAAATTGCTAACTCTGGTTACACTTTTTTCGTTTGGAATGGCTAGCCTTTCTAGTTCGGCGGTGCTTGATAAAGAATTCAAAGGCATCACCTACACTAGCTATACAAAAGATGGCTACTGTTCTCCAGAAAGTGATCAGAAAATTAAAAATCTGAACACAACTGGAGCCAACTATGTGGCTTTTGTTACTACATTTTATCAAGACAACTTGTCGTCCAATGAAATTGACATGTGGCCAAACAAAACAATGGATTTCATTTGTCTTAATCAGGCTATTACTGAGCTGAGAAAAGGTAGCATAAAGCAAGAAGTTCTATTCAAGCCACATATTGATGTACCAGGGAGTACATCATGGAGAGGTTTTTTTAATCCATCTGACAAGTTTTTGTGGTTTGCTTCATACGAACGGGTAATTGTTACCTGCGCAATCGTAGCCGAATATGTTGGTGCAGAAATGTTCTGCATCGGAACAGAGTTAGTTAGCTTGACAAAGCCAGAATATGCCACATATTGGAACCGCATAATTGCGGAAGTTAGAAAGGTCTATTCCGGAAAAATTGTTTATGCAGCTAATTTCGAAGAGCTTTCTCAGATTACTTTCTGGGAAGATCTTGATGTTATTGGCGTGGAAGCGTATTTCACACTGACCACCAAAAAAAATCCAACTCCCATGGAATTATTAGCGGGTTGGAAAAATGTTACCGGCAGAGTATTTAATGTTCTGCCAAAAACTAATAAGCCCGTGATTTTCACGGAGGTTGGTTTTCGTAGTATCGATGGTGCCAATATTGATCCAGAAGACTGGTCAATAAATGGCATAATCGATCTGCAGGAACAAGCGGATTGTTATGAAGCGACAATACTATCGCTTCTAACGGATCCGCGAATTAGTGGTTTATTTTTTTGGAGTTGGAGTTTGGAATCAGACACCAAAAAAATCGACTACACTCCCGAAGGAAAGCCAGCCGAAAAAATTATGACGGACTGGTTTAAGGGACTTGCCACAAACCCCATGCGAGGAATAGATGTATGGGTTGCGGAAAGTATTCAAAAAACAACAAAAGAATTTTCTTTTGTTGTCGGCAATGACGCCGATTTCAAAGGAAAACAATGCGCCTCTGTTGATATTTCGTTTGAGACTAATTCTCAGTCTCAAACGAACTGGAATTTGAATAAAGTGGTTATTCAAATTCTCAGAGGTGATGCTGTAATTATTGATTATACTGACGAATACCAGTCAGAATCGATAACGGGCAGTATTCCACCCGTGCTTCATAAGCATTCATTCAGCTATCCAGGATTTGTTTCTGGAGAAAAGCTGACAATAAAAATCACAGTTTCCACTGGGGATTACAGAAATTGGGTTTCCCAATTTGCAATAATCTCAAATTGGAAATAAAAAAACATCAAGGGGATTGAATAATAATTTATTCAATCCCCTTTTGCATTATCAAACTATTTATTACAAGTTCTTAAACAATCCCCTCTGAATTTCCAGCTTATTATTATATTCCTTTAATTTGGCTTCATTTGAGTGCACAATCTCTTGTGGAGCATTTTTCATAAATTTTTTATTTTTCAAAAGCAATTCTGCCTTGGCAATCAAATTCTCTAGATTAGCAATTTCATTTGCCAGCCTAGTTTTTTCTTTTTCGATATCAATCAAATCAAAAATAGCCAAAGTTAGTTTAATATTTTTTCCCACAATCACCACGCCAGCCGATTCAACTTTCGAGACAACATCAATCTTTATCCGTGCTAGCTTTTCCAGAATTTCTTTATTTTCAGTTTTTTTAGTAAAGACCTGAATTGTTTTTCCCGGATCAATATGATAGCTTGTGCGAATATTTCTAATCTTAGCTACTACTTGTTGCAGGCTAGCAAAATCTACTTGAGCTTTTTTGTCTAAAAACTTTTTTTCAGCTACTGGCCATTTTTCTATCATTAAAATTTTCTTGCCAGTAAAAAAATCCTGCCAAATCTTTTCTGTCACGAATGGTGCAAAGGGATGCGTTAATTTTAAAATTTTATCCAAAACATATCCCAATACCCGAGAATTTTTTTCGATTTTATTTATTTCCAAATACCAATCAGCAAAATCATCCCAAATAAATTTTTCCAATGTTTCACCTGCTAATGAAAATTTATAGACATTAAGATTTTTTGTCATGCTTTCAATAACAACATTCAATCTACTGACAATCCATCTATCAGACAGTGATTTGAAATCTTTTTTGTTTAATTTTTCCACCAACAAAAATTCACTATCGGCTTGATGACAATAACGATAAATATTCCAAAGTTTTGTGACAAAATTTCGATAACTAGCAATTTTTTCTTCCGAAAGACGCATATCATTTCCGGGAGCAGAACCAATAAGCAAGGCGAGTCTCACAGCATCTGTTCCGAATTTATCAATCATGTCAATCGGATCAATGCCGTTGCCTTTCGATTTTGACATTTTTTTGCCAAATTGATCAAGCACCATTCCATGCAGATAAACATCTTTAAATGGCACCTCATCAAGTGCAAAAAGTGACATCATAATCATTCGCGAAACCCACAAAGTCAAAATTTCATAGCCCGTTTCCAAAACTTGCGTTGGATGAAACTTGGCCAAATCCCCCGTCTTTTTTTTATTATTATAATTATCCGGCCAACCTAGTGTTGAAAAACTCCACATTCCAGAAGAAAACCAAGTGTCAAAAGTATCTGGATCACGAACCCAGTCTTTGCCTTTAGGTGCTTTCTCTCCAACATAAATATCCTTAACTCCCTCTCCTTTATAAGGAGAGGGTTGGGGTGAGGTCTTATACCAAACTGGAAATTCATGTCCAAACCAAATTTGACGAGAAATGCACCAATCATGGAGATTTGCCATCCAATCAGTGTAGCGTTTCGTAAAGCGAACGGGATGAAATTTAATTTTTCCCTTTTTCGCAACATCGACGGCTTTTTCTTTTAATGATTTTCCGCCTAGTCGTTTGAGTTTTTTATCTACTGCTAAAAACCACTGCTCTGATGGGATTGGCTCAATTGTAGATCCGCAACGATAACAAGTGGCTAATTTATGTTCGTATTTTTCTTCAACATGATCAATCAGCCCCATTTTTTCCATATCAATTACAATTTCTTCTCGTGCTTGTGCTGTTGTCATGCCGAAATATTTTCCACAATTAGACATCATTTTTCCATCTTCATCGATGATTTGTTTTATGGCAAGATTATGTCTTTGCGAAATTGCATAATCAACAAAATCATGTGCTGGAGTAACTTTAATTGCGCCACTGCCAAACTTAGGATCAACTTCGTTGTCAGCCACAACCATAATTTCAAATTCACCAAGCACGCCAGGTATCAGATATTTTTTTCCAACCATTTTTGCATAACGCTTATCACCTGGATAAACTGCCACGGCCGTATCGCCTAGTTTTGTTTCCGGTCGCGAGGTTGCTAGAATAAATGGTCCGTATTTAATCCAATATAATTTTCCAATCTCTTCTTTATATTCCACCTCATCATCCGCCAAGGTTGATTTGCATCGCGGACACCAATTAACAATTCTTTTTCCACGATAAACCAGACCTTCGGCGTGCATATCCAAAAACATTTTTGTTACGGCTTTTTTTCTTTTTTCATCAAGCGTGAAAGCTTCACGCGACCAATCAAAAGATCCGCCCATTTTTCGCGCTTGATTAAGAATTGTCGCTTGAGTTACTTTTAAAAACTTCCAAACTTCTTCGAGGAATTTTTCGCGACCAAGATCGTGCCGAGTCAATCCTTTTTCTTTTAACAACTTTTTTTCCACTACATTTTGTGTGGCAATGGAAGCATGATCAGTTCCAGGCAAATAGAGTGCACGAAAACCTTTCATGCGATGAAAACGAATTAGCAAATCTTCAATCGCAATGATTGAAGCATGGCCAAGATGCAGTTTGTCTGTAATATTTGGCGGTGGAAGAATGATTGTATAAGGCTTAGCATTTTTCGGCAACTTCAAATTATCCGGATTAAATTTTCCAGACTTTTCCCACAAAGAATAGATCTCATCTTCATATTTTTGGGGTTCGTAGATTTTTGGAATTTCTGACATATTTTTCAATTAATATAATTACTAATTTTCTCAAAGACTTTGTTAAATTTTTTAGCTCCAATGTGTGTCGTATCTATTATCATTGTCTCTCCTGCAATATTCAATATTGCTTTTTCTCGCACATCTGAAATTTCTGCTATAGGAGAATGACAAGAATGTCTCTCGCCGGAAAGAAATCTCTCTTTATACCGGCTTTCAAGCGTTTCAATATCACTCTCTAAATAAATTTGCAACACCTCACAATTATATTTTTTTTGAATGTTACTAATTCTTAAATCCGCAAGCTGTGAAAGAAAAAACGCCTCTAAAATGCAAGCACCACCGACCTGCATAATATTCTCGGCTATACGATAAATTAAATCATAGCTAGCATTAGAAACTCCATCAAAAATATCAGTATCATCCCATCTGCCTACTCGATCAAAAATAAGCTCTTTAATTTGATCACAGCTAACAACTGGGATGTTGAATTTTTTGGAAATTTTTTCAGCCAAAGTTGTTTTTCCCGCTGCTGGAAGTCCAGAAATAATTATAAGTAAAGATTTTTTATGCATACTCTTATTCACTTTTTATAAATATTGGAGTGAGCTCAGATTCAAGCATCACTCCAAACATGGTCAAACGGTAAAGGGTTGGTTTATTTTTTCTATAAACTCCTCCTTTCCTTTTATAGAAACATTTTTTGCTAAATAATATGGCCTTCCACATTTTTGGCAACTTGGAATGGAATATGAAAATTCTCCTCGATATAAACCTAGCACTTTTTTGACAACTTTCCCACCACAGCATTTGCTTTCACAAATATTACCTTGAAGTGGCGTATGTTTAACAGCATACTCCTCCAGATAACTCCTTGCATTCAAAGAACTAGTCATTTTACACCTCCACTTGTTTAATGATTGTTTTTTATTTCCTCACCTCAACTTTTAAATCTTTTTCTAAACTCAAAACTATCCTTTCCATTATAGCATCAATTTCTGCACTTTCGAGTGTTCGGTCTTTTGCACTCATTTCAATTCTGATTGCCATACTATTTTTTGCCTCAAAACGATCAAATAATAAAATATTATCTATTAATTCTCCACCATTTTTTTGGGCCAAAGCAACAATCTCGGCATATTTGATTTCTTTCGGAACAGTCATTGATATATCGCGATAAACGACTGGGAATTTATTGATTGATTTATATTCAAGGATATTTTTCTTCGGCCCGCCGAAGCCTTGGCGAAGGAGGCCCAAATTTATTTCTGCAATAGCTGTGCGTTTGTGAATCTTATAGCTTGCAAGCACCGCTTGATTTATTTCGCCCACAAATCCAATAATTTTTCCATTTATACTAATACTTGCCGTTCTTCCCGGATTCATAAGCGTTCCTGAATTTTCGATTTCCACGAACGCTAAGAGCTCAGCTCTCGGTTTTCCGAGAGCTGAGCTCTTGGAAATTCCCAATACTTCAAGCACTTCCTCTACTATACCTTTGAGATTATAAAAAGTTTCTGAATTATTATCTTTCTCCAGAACTTTCGCCAAAATCAAATTTCGCTCCTCAACAGACTGATTATTTTTTAGTGAATAACATTTTGCAATTTCAAAAATACCAAACTCACTAAAATTTTTCAAATTTTCTCTGACATTTTTTAAAATATTTATCGACATTTCAGATCGCACAAAGTCCTGATCGGGATTCATCGGATTAGCTAACTGAAAATGTTCATTTTCAGAAAAACCAGTTTTACGAAGATCATCCGCACTATAAAAAGAATAATTATAGACTTCGTCTACACCGAGACCAATCAAAATATCTTGCATTTTTCTTTCAAAAAAAACTTGACTATTTATTTTAGCTGGCAAAACTTCTGCAATCATCGGTCGTGAAATAATTTTTTCATAACCCCAGATGCGTCCAATATCTTCAATCAAATCTTCCTGCGTTCGCAAATCCAAACGATAAGTTGGAATTTCCAGAGCAAGAAGTCTTCGTCCCCTCTCCTTACCAAGGAGAGGGCTAGGGTGAGGTGAATTTTTAATTTCCAATAAATTCAGAATATTCAAAATTTCTTTCTCTGGAATCTTCTCACCCAAGAGCTGACTGATATATTCTTGATCTAATTTTATGATTACTGGTTTTATTTTTTTGGGATAAATATCCACAGCTCCTTCCAATTTTCCTCCCGCAATATGTTCTAAGATTTCAATCACACGCACCATTGCTTTTTCAGTCAAATTTGGATCAAGATCTTTTTCAAAGCGATAAGACGAATCAGTATTTAGTCCCAGTGCTGTTCTAGTTTTTCGGATATTTATAGCGTGAAAACTCGCCGCTTCAATTATAATTGTTTTTGTATCTTCATTTATGCCAGAATTTCTTCCACCCATAATTCCCGCCAAAGCCAGTGGCATTTCTCCATTTGTAATAAGCAAATTATTTTCGGTTAATTTAATCTCAGAACCATCTAGCAATATCATAGTTTCGTTATTTCTTGCTTTGCGAATAATAATCTGTGCTTGCTTTGGGTTGTTTTCAGTTATAATATTTTCAAAATCAAAAGCATGCAATGGCTGTCCAATTTCGAGCATGACATAATTAGTTGCATCTACCACATTATTGATCGGCCGTATATCACAAGCCTGCAATCTTTCTTTGAGCCACGCTGGTGATTCTTTGATTGTAATATTTTCCAACACCGCTCCAATATATCTTTTACATAAATCAGTATCTTTTATTTCTACTTTCAGCTTCTGACTTTTTTTTGTTGGCAAGATTAATTCAGAAAAAGCATAATCAAACTTGCGATTTTCAAGAATCGCCAATTCTCTTGCCACTCCCACATGACTCAAAATATCATGTGCTCGATCTGGCAAAACTTTAATTTCCAAAATACTGTCCTTATTTATTTTTAAGTATTTTTCAATCGCATCGCCAACTTTGGCTTTTTTATCTAAAATTAAAATTCCGGCATGATCATCTCCCAAGCCTAACTCATCTTCCGCGCAAAGCATGCCAAAAGATTTCACACCACGGATTTCCGCTTCTTTTATTTCTAAATTTTTTGGCAATATTGTCCCAACGGTTGCCACTGGCACTTTTTGCCCAACGGCAATATTTGACGCACCACAAACAATCCGTAGGGGCGGTTCATGAACCGCCCCTACGGCGACATGAACAATTTGCAATTTATCAGCACTTGGATGTTTGGTGATTTCCAAAATTTCACCAACTACCACACCATCAAAATTATTATTACTTTTTTCCAAGCCTTCAATCTCAAACGAATGCATCGTCAAAAGTTCCGCCGCTTTTTCGGGAGATAATTTTGTCTGTGATAATTCTTTAAGCCAGTTGTAACTATATTTCATAATAATAAAAAATTAAAACTGCCGAATAAACCTCAAATCCCCGCTGTGAAAAAGTCTGCAATCATCAATCTTGTATTTCATCATCGCGAGACGCTCCAAACCAAAACCCCAAGCAAACCCAGTATATTGATTGCGTTTATAGCCCACGGCTTCAAAAACATTTTGATTGACCATGCCGGCACCACCGAGTTCGAGCCATTTGTTAAATTTACATGCTCGACAACCGACACCACCACAAACCGTGCAAGATATATCAAACTCAAAGCTTGGTTCCGTGAAAGGAAAATAGCTTGGTCGCAAACGCACCTTAATTTCTTTTTGAAAAAATTGTGAAAAAAAATCTTCCGCCACTTGCTTTAAGTGTCCCACATTAATTTTTTCTCCCACCACCAATGCTTCAAACTGATAGAAGGAATGTTCATGCGTTGTATCAGTTGCTTCACGACGAAAACATTTTCCCGGCACAATAATTCGTAGTGGTGGCTTATTTTTTTCCATATATTTTGCCTGAACGGCCGAAGTTTGTGAACGCATCGCCAATTTTTCTTTTCCAATAGCTTGCTTTAACCAAAAAGTATCTTGCATTTCACGGGCAGGATGATCGGCGGGCATATTGAGTGCATCAAAATTATAGAACTCCGTTTCAATTTCCGGTCCATCGGCAATTTCAAATCCCATGCCAGTAAAAATATCTTCAATATCTCTGCGCACAATTGAAAGTGGATTAAGATGCCCAATACTTTTTTTCTTTCCGGGAATTGTCACATCGATTTTTTCTTTTTCCTTGTCCGGTCCAGCTCCAGAAAGATCGGTTTTTTTTCCATCAATAATTGCCAAAATTTCCCGTTTAGTTTTATTGGCCAGCTCGCCAATTTGAGCTCTTTCTTCTGGTGCTAAGTTTTTTAAATTTTTCAAAAATCCCACAAACTCACTTTTTCTTCCCAGATATTTTTTTTCCAAGTCAAAGAGAGTGTCACTATTTTTGACCTTTTTAATCTCCTCCAAAACTTGCTTTTTAATCTCTTCAATCTTATTTTTTAGCATAGTTTTATTCTAGCCTTAAAATTGAAAAAAGTCAAAAAAATTTATTATTCAAAAATTCAAATTTCCCGCCAAGGCGTATTTTTCCACTCAGTATTTTGACGACACAATAATTCTTTTGCCCGCTGAGGTTCTGTCATCACTTCTTCCACTACTTTTTCCATCCGCATTCCCTGCGAACCCTTAACCAAAACCACATCGCCGGAACGCAAAATTTCTTGCAATTTTCTGCCCGCATCCAACGGATTTGAAAATTCATAAATCTCTCCGGAAAATTTATGTTTTCGTAATTCATCAGTGGCAAATCTCATTCGATTACCCACTGCCAAAAAAATATCACCTTCTATTTCCAAAAATTTTTTCGCTACTTGTCGATGTTCTTTCTCTGTCACAGGATCAATTTCCAAAATATCACCCAACACTACAACCTTTCTGTTTTGTTTAAATTCTCGTAAAATTTCCAGAGCGCCTTCAACAGAAATAACCGATGATGAATTATAAGTATCATCAATTATGCTTGTATTTTTTATACCCTTAATTAAATTAGTTCTTCCTGAAGGCAAAATAAAATTTTCCAAACTCGTCGCAATCTCCACTAAATTTAAACCTAATTCAATGCCGACAGAAACTCCTGCTAACGCTGCATAAATATTGTGCTTTGCCAAAATATTATTCAATCGCAACGGCATCATTGTGCCAAGATAATTTAATTTGAAACTCAATCCGCTAATTTCTTTTGCCAAAAAAACATCCATTGCTCGTGCATCAGCATTTTCTGTAAATCCAAAAGAAAAAATTCGAGCAGTTACTCCGAGTTGGCGAAAATTATTTTTTAATTTCAAAAGATGCGAATTGTCAATATTTAAAATTACTAAACCTTTTTCATCAACGGCTTTTGCGAGAGTAGCTTTTTCTCTAAAAATTGCGTCCATATTTTTAAAATATTTTAGATGACTTGAAGCTACTTCCGTGATAACGGAAATATCCGGACGCACAAAATCTGTTAAATATTTTAAATCGCCTGGCTTATCCGAACCCATTTCCAGAATCAAAATTTCTGGGTATTTCAAGGGAAAGATCCATAAAATTAACCAGCGAAAAAAAATATCTAACCATTTGAGAATTGATCGTTCACCACTTTCCACGCCAAGAATTGTTAGTGGAACGCCTAATTCATTATTATAATTCTTTTCACTTTTTCGCACGAAATAATGACCAGAAATCACCGCAAAAATTGCTTCCTTGGCTGAAGTTTTTCCGACCGATCCAGTCACGGCAATTATTCGCGGGTGATATTTTTTTAATATAGCGACCGCCATAAAACGCAAAAGTCTTTCCAGCAAATTATTTTTATTTATTTCTTCTATCATATTTTTTTCTCTTTTAAATCTTCTGTTTTGACAAAAGAATTTCCTAGTGTGTGTGTTTGATTAAATTTATCTACATCTGTTTGAGTATATTTTTCTGTTGGCTCTATGCGATAATATTCTAATAAAAATTTCATAAGTTCCCCGAATGTTGGCGCCGCACTTGATTCTGCCCACTGCACTGTCTTTGGATCATCTAAACGCACAAGTATTGTAAATTTTGGATTATTGATCGGTGCAAATCCCGCAAAAGAACCAATGCTTTTTCCATCTTCATAGCCACCGCTTGGTCCAACAACTTCCGCTGTTCCTGTTTTTCCACCTACCAAATATCCTGGAACATTAGCTTGCTTGCCGTGACCATCAGTAACAACGCTTCGCAACATTTGAGATGTTTGGTAAGCAGCTTGTTCCGAAATAACTCTACGCACTTCCACGGGAGAATATTCCAAAATATTTCCATCGCTTTGTATGATCTTATCAATAATCTGGGGTTTTAATAAAATTCCATTATTGGCAATGACATTATAGGCTGAAATTAATTGCAAAGGCGTAACTGTAATACCCTGACCAAAAGAAGCTGTAAAAAATTCAAGATTTTTTTTAGTATTTTTTAAATTAGAAATATTACCATCCACTTCCGCATAAACATCTGACCCCGTCGATTCTCCAAAACCAAATTTTTTAATATATTCACCAAAAAGTTGATTGCCCATCAATTTTTCTGCAAAAATTACGCCAGTATTTAAAGATTTTTCCAAGACCTGTGTCATTGTTTGTTTTCCATTAGCTTTAAGATCGGAATTACGAATTGTATAACCAGCTTCCGAAACTGCTCCCGTATCGACATAAGTTGTGTCTGGACTAATTTTTCCGCCATCGATTGCGGCGGCCAGAGTAATTGCCTTGAACACACTTCCACATTCATAGGGATCACTAACTGCTAAATTTCTAAATGCTTCCATATTTTCCACTTTGGCATATTCATTGGGATTAAAAGTTGGATAGCTCGCCATAGAAATAATTTTTCCCGTCTTTGATTCCAACACAATAATCATACCTTTTTGCGCCTGATATCTATTCACTGCGGCTGCCAAAATCTTTTCTGTTTGATATTGCACGATATGATCAATCGATAAAACTAAACTATCACCATTTTTAGCATAAGTTATTTCTCGTTCACCAGTGGCAATCCACCTACCAGAAGTATCTCTATTTTGAAATAGGCTCCCATTTTCACCTTTCAACTTAGGCTCAAAGAATAATTCGCTACCATATCTGCCACCAAATTCATTATCTTTCCAACCCACAAAACCCAAAATATGCGAAGCCAATTCTCCTGCTGGATAATAACGAAAGTCTTCATTTGTCAAACGCACGCCTTTTAAATTTATTTTTTTTATTCCTGCAATTTCATCATCACTGAGTTTTCGCTTCAAGACTTCATACATATCATCTTTTTTTTCCAGCTTACTAATCAATTCATTGCGATCTAATCCCAAAACAGTCGCCAAACCATCGCTAGCTAAAACAGCATCTTCAATTTCTTTTGGCACAGCATAGGCCATCTTTGTTTCTTTATTAACCGCCACCGGATAAAGTGCCTCGCGATCTTTTAAAAATATTTCTCCGCGTGTCGGAATAAGTTTTTTGAAAAGAGAATGTTGATTTTCTGCGAGAGCTTGAAAATAGCCATAGCTAGTAACTTGTAAAAAATACGCCCTACCAATAATCACAACCACAACGCCCAAAATTAAAAAAGTCACAACTAATATTCTTGGATTTTTTATTTTTTCTCCATATTTTTTATGCTTTTGCGCATTGACCATGTTATTTATCATCTTATCGCAACAGTATTGCTAATATCCAAATAAGTTACATTAACAGGACTAACTAAATTAAAACTTTGCACAGATTTTTCAATCACATACATTGATCGCAATTCCATTTCATGCACTTGCATTTGTTTATTTTCTTTTTCCAATTCGCTGATCTTGTTTTCCAAATCTCGTATATCATAACCTTTAACCGCTAAATCATTTACTTGAAATAAATAAAAAGCACTAGTAAAAATTATAAAAAAGGTCATCAGAAATCCGGCACTGACCATGCTTATTTTAATACTTCCTCGCTTGCTTATGCCCGATAAACTGGGCAACTCTTTTTTAGTTGGCATTTTTTGCGAAGTATTTTTATTGATAATGAGAATTTTTGCCATTTTTATTTTATTATTTTATTATTTGCTATTATTCTATTTATTCTAAAACTTTTCACAAACCCGCAACTTAGCACTTCGTGAGCGTGGATTATCTGTAATTTCTTTCACTTGCGGAATGATTGGCTTTCTTGTAATTAATTTTATTTTTGCCAATTGACCGCAAAGACAAACTGGAAAAGTTTGCGGACAGATACAACCTCTCGCATTTTCCCTAAATATTTCTTTCACAATTCTGTCTTCCAATGAATGAAACGAAATAACTGCGAGCCGTCCTGAAAAATTAAGTGCTTCAATCGCCGCTGAAACAAACTTACGCAAACTGAATAATTCCTGGTTAACTTCAATCCGAATGGCCTGAAATGTTTTTGTGGCTGGACTTATTTTTCCATGTCGATATCTTACTGCCACATGCTGTTCAATTATTTCAACTAACTCTCTTGTGTTTTCTATTTTTTTATTTTTCCGATATTCAATAATTCCAGCAACAATACTTTTATAAAACTTTTCCTCTCCGTAATTTTTAATAATATTTTCTAACTCTTCTTGATTATACTTATTTATGATTTTTTCTGCTGTAAGTTCCTGAGTTTGATCAAATCGCATATCCAATGGTGCATCCAGTTGAAAACTAATTCCCCGCTTTGGATCTTCCAACTGATCAGAAGAATAACCAATGTCTGCCAAAATCGCATCCACTTTTTTAATTCCATTTTTTTTCAAAATACTTTCCAGATTCCGAAAATTATCCTGCACTAAAATTATATTTTCTATTTTCTGTTTTTTTAGTTTTTTCTCAAATCTTTCAATCGCCCCAGAATCAGCATCAATCACAATCAATTTTCCTTTTTTTCCAATCAACTTCAAAATTTCTAATGCATGTCCACCGCCACCAAGTGTTGCATCAATCACAATCGAACCTGCTTTCAATTTCAATGCTTTGATACTTTCTTCCAGTAAAACTGATTTATGAATAGACATTAATTTTTTAATTTATAATTTTTTAATATACTCCCAACTTTCCTAACTGCTCAGCAATATCATCAGTATTTTTCTCTGCATTTTTCTTATATTCATTCCACTTATTTTCGTCCCAAATTTCCAACCGATTATATATTCCAGCAATAATGACATTTTTGTCGAGTCCGGCATATTCTTTTAAATAATCTGGAATTAAGATTCTGCCTTGTTTATCAGTTTCCACATCAGTTGCTCCAGCAAGCATTAAGCGAACAAAACTTCTTGTTCCTGATTCTCCCACGGGAATTGCTCCTAATTTTTCTGCCAAAACTTCCCAAACTTTCATAGGATAAATAAATAAACATTTATCCGGTCCGCGCGTAACCACAACTTTATTTTTCAACTCATCACGAAATTTGCTTGGCACTGCCAATCTTTTTTTTGGATCAATTGAATGTTGGTATTCGCCGATAAACATAAATATTTTTTTATTTATTCCCCACTCTTCACCACTTACATCAACTATAAATCTATTTTACCCCACTCGCAAACATTCGTCAACACATTTTTAAGAAACAATATTTGCCTATAATAAGCCTTCAAGAAAAAAGTTATCCACAGACTATCGACAAAAAAACAAAAACCACCTGGTAGTGGTTTTTTGTTAAAAAAATATTTGCGACTTCATTATCATCTTCAATAGACCTCTTGCGAAATAAATCCCCCCCACAAGTACGACTAGTGCTAAAATTAAAATGCTGCTTTTTTTCGTTCCATATTTTTTTTATTTATTATTAGTTTATTTAACACCAGCTTCTTCAATAAATTTTTGATTGAAATCTGCCTGTTCCTTGGTCATTTGTTCTACAGAAACATTATCCTTCGGAATATCAACTTTGGGAATATTGACTTTAGTAATATTGTTTTGTGGAGAAGTGGGTATGTTTTTTTTATTTTTTACAAATACAGTAATAACAATACCTACTAAAATAAACCCTGCGAGAATTAAAATAATTTTATTTCTTGTATTCATTGTTTTAATTTTTTATAAATTTATTAATAAATTAATTTAGTTTTTTTACGGTGCAACTTCACGCCATTCTCCAGAACTGCAAGCACTACATGGAGTGCTTCCTGGGCAACCACTTGGACAACTTGGCGTGCCAGCACATCTTGTCATATCTCGACAATAATCCTTCACAAACCCACCGCATTGAGAAGAGCAATCTCCACTAACGCATTGCGGTTTGGGAATGCATGGGGTTTGGGT
>JBAXKA010000024.1:0-14562 GCA_037137555.1 Candidatus Moraniibacteriota bacterium | reverse complement strand
CTTTAGTTCTTATGGTTCCGGTAATTAAATTATTCAATAAATATTTTTTCTGGTCTTTTAATATTGAAAGTTTTTTCTCTAGCGATTTAATTTCTTTGTCCGCAGTCACGATGATATTCGTAATCGCATCCTGTTCTTTAATAGCTGGCATATCCATTGTTAAAAATTGATACTCGGAAATGTAATTTCTCTTGTGTTGACCGATAATAATATTAAATAACTGCATTTTTTCAAAAACAAATCTGAGATTCACTTTGTTATTTTTTTGTTTTAGTATTTTTATAGCAGATGATTTAACCTTAAAGGAAAAATCGACATATTTATTATCCATCGTGAAGTCGTCAAAAATAATTGCAGGAACATTTTTATAAATGCCATCAATCTCATCCGTATATCCACGGACAAAGCTTTTGTTGGCAGTTAGTACCGGGGTTTTATGCAAATCACTATATTCCGTGCTTTTAACTATATACTTCGTCGGCTGTTCGTAATCTAATAATTCTCCTACTTCAAAAGTTTTCCATTTATCACTAAACCCGGCTAGTCTAATTTTTCCAGTCAAAAGATTTTGCATCAAACCTTTTTTGATATTTTTTTTGATCTTGATCTTTTTTATTAATTTTTCAATTACCAATTCAAACGTTTCCAGCACTGAAACAATTCGCTTTTGCTCGGAGAGAGGTGGCAACGAAAATTTTATTGCTTTAAGTTCATTCTGCTGGATACCATCAACCGTACTGCCCGACCCAAGTCTTTTAATAAATTCCTTCTTGGACTCAAACCAATAAAAAAGAAATTTATTTGATAATTCTTTTTTAGGATATAACGCTTTCAAGTCCTGATTAATTGCAACATCAACCTTAAAAAATACAGCATGGCCTAGCGCCATTCTCGTTGGAACAATCAAGGTTCCTTTTGAAACAAGACGACTTGAACTATTTTGTAATCCCTCTTTGGAAATATGATCTTGGGTATCAAATGGATTATGGGTAACCACATCTTTAACGCTCGCCCACGGAATAGCGCCATTCCAAAAACTAAAATTTTCTTTCGATGGCGTCCCGCCTCCTTCGACTTTCTCTAAAAAATCTCCAAGTGTTTTCGAGATCCATCCATCTGGAATATTTTTTTGTGGTTTATTGGTTTTCATATTAATTATCTTGTAAAAAGGAAAGTTCCATAAAATACTTTCCCAGTAAGTTTTCCGCCGCTATCTTACTAATCATCTCGGCTATTAATTCATACTCTTTTTTTGATTCACTCTTGGCTATTTGCTTTAAGATTTCTGAACCATCCAGAAAATCAATGATGTCTGCTAAGCTTGCATTTTTTTCAAGAGCGATTTGGACTGGCTTAATCCCGGGTTTCGTAGCAACATTAATAGAATTAATATTCGCTTTAATTGATGCATCCCAGTCCTGTGCCTTATATAAATTAAGTATTCCCATATCTAAAAGATAATTTTCGATGCAATATTTTTTGAGCTGGATAGTATTTTTATGCAATAATTTTTTTTGATCACTCTCTAGAGGCTTGTTATCTCCATCTATTAAAAAATAAACATTATTAACATTTAATGATTTAAAGGCCTTGGATATGTCCTTGACTTTTTCACAACCTCCATTGCATACCTGAATATCAATATTAATATTCAATTTTTTTGCGATTGATTCTAGAATAGTTTTATGTGAATTATCCTCAACATACACTAATTTTGACTGAGAAGTGATGCCTTCAATTAAATTTACGGTATCCCCTGCCAATTGTGATATAAGTTCCTTCGAAGGTTTTTCAGATACTTGAACCACACTACCCTTTCTTTCGAAAAATTGTCTTTTATCTTTATATTTATCTAGAAATATCACTCTTGAATGAGTTACTGCAATAATTTGTTTGTCATATTCAGAACAATACCAATCAAAAAATTCAAATAATTTTTCTTCTAATGACCAATTGAGATGTGTTTCTGGCTCATCAATTAAGAAAGTATCTGCAGAATCTTTTCCAAAAATTAAGGCACACATTAAAACAATTACAGCATTTTCGCCATGGCTAAGATCTGTGGTTTTTAAGGCTACGCCGTCTTTTTTAAATATTAAGTCATAACTCTTGTTGCTTGAATTGAAAACAAAATCAATCTCAAAATCAAATACCTTTTTTATAACCTTCTCGAATATGTTCTTCGTAATCTCTGCGGCATCATTTTTATTAGTATTACCATCTCTATTGGTTTCATCCTCTGCGCTGTAGACAAAATATTCAGATATTGCTTTAAGAGTTTGGAATCCATCATCTTGGATCAACTGATTTTTAAAAGTATTGAGTGTATTTTGAGTTGCATTTATATCGCCACGAAATAATTGCATCGCTTGTTGCGCTAATGTTTTTTGAGCATTTCTTTGCGGACTAAAAGCAGAAATAGTTGTACTGTATGTATTGTCATCTAGAATAACTTGATGATCACTATTATTATTGTGCTCTTGAATAAACTGTAATAATTTTGTTTTGCCGGTACCATTAGAACCCGAAATTACATTTAAGCCATTTGAAAAAATTACATCACATATAAACGTATTATTCCAAAGATTTAATTTAACTGCTTTGATATACCTACTCATATTTATTTAATCCCAAGATCCTTTAAATAATTATCCATCTGCTTTTCCAACTTTTCAATCTCCGGCTCAAACTTGGAAAGCTCTTTCAAAAAACAAATACAATGCCCATATAATGCCTCAGATAAGGCATTATTTTTTTATTTGTTTTGACTGGATGCAAACAAACTTTCATAATGATACAAAAAGCGGATTATTTTTTTGATTATTACGATAATAACTTCTGAATATCTTCCTGACTGAATTCTTTTCTATAATCAATTAACTTGGGATGTTTGATTCTCCGCAACTCCTCATCGTAAGTCGCCATAATATGTCTCGCTCTTTTCTGATAGACCAACCAGTTCCTTTGAGCAGAAAATTCTTTGAAAATCTTATCGAACTCTTTTTGCGTCAACAGCCTTCCAATTTTCTTGAATTCTTTTTCGATCTCGCCAGCCAAGCCAGTTTCAAAAGCTCCGATAATCAAGACTATATCCTCATACATGAAGTTTCTAGTCAAATCCTTTTTCACCAGACTCAAAAGCTTTCGGTATTCTTTGGCTCTTTCTAGAAACAAAAAATTATACGACATATCCGTGTATGTTCCATAGTTTTTCACTGCTACAAAAGCTTTGATGCAATCCGTGAAATCCCGACGATATTCTTTCGTTTCTTCTCTAGTTTCGAAAAACTGGCTCGTCAATTGATTAATAAATTTCGGATCCATCGTCGCAATCCGCATCACTTTTTTGAAATCACTCTCCACTCTGATAAAATACTTTCTGACCTTTTTGCCAATCTCACTATTTTCAATCATTGCTAATTCCTTTGCCATATCCACAGAAATAATATAATCCCTAGCCACAACTTTTCCGGTTTTTGGATCAGAAACTTTTCCCTTATTTGAGCCATCAAATCCATTCCCAAAATTGGGAATGGATACAAAATAATCAACATTTTCAATAAAATCATACTTCTTGATCCTATCGGTAATCCAGGTTGCAAATCTTTTTCCGACACCAAGCCAGCGATGTAATTCCCTAGCATTAACAAATCTTTTCTTTTCACCATTGAAGTCCTTTTGAATTACTTTTATGTTTATAAGCTCATTCATCTTGTCCATATATTTTTGTATTTACTTAATTTTTAACTCCTTTAAATACGTATCCATCTGTTTTTCTAATTTTTCAATCTCCGGTTCAAGCTCAGCCAATTCCTTCAAATTTTCCTTGATGTCAATCGGCGCTTCCTCTACAAAAGTGTCAATATAACGAGTGATATTTAGATTGAAATCATTTTCTTCAATTTCTTTGAAACTAACCTTACGAGAAAATTTTTCAATCTCTTTTCGCTTAGCATAGGTGCTATAAGTTTTCTCAATATTTTCTTCCGTGAGCGTATTTTGCGCTTTGCCCGACTTGAATTCTTTGGATGCTTCAATGAAAAGCACATCCTTCTTTTTTTCATTTGCTCCGCCTTTTTCTCTTGAGCGATCGATGATCAAGATTGCCACCGGGATGCCGGTTGTTTGAAAAAGCCCCGCGGGAAGTCCAATCACGGCGTCAATAATATTTTCCTTGATCAGTTGCTCGCGAATTTTTCCTTCTGCGCCACCTCGGAACAAAACTCCATGAGGTGCAATAGCCGCCACGCGCCCAGTTTTTGGCTTGGCAGTTTCAATCATATGTGTCAGAAAAGCAAAATCTCCTTTGTCTTTCGGTGGCACTCCTCGCCAAAATCTTTTATATTTATCAGCCTCAGCATTTTCTGCGCCCCACTTTTTGAGCGAAAATGGCATGTTGCAAACCTGAGTATCATATTTCATTAACTGATCATTTTCAACCAGAAGTGGATTATTCAAAGTGTCACCCCATTCCAAACGCGCCGAATCTTTTCCATGCAAAAACATATTCATCCGCGCCAACTGATAGGTTGATCCTGTTGATTCTTGACCATAGAGCGCATAATTTTTGGATCCTGTTTTTTCAATTTCCGTTCCAGCTAGCAAGAGGAGCCCACCCGATCCACAAGCAGGATCCGCGATTCGATCGCCCTCTTTTGGCTGTGCGAGTTTCGCAAGCAGTTTAGCTACGGTCTGAGTCGTAAAAAATTCACCAGCTTTTTTGCCTGCTCCAACGCCGAATTTTTCAATCATATACATATACGCGTTGCCGATGATATCATCGCCGGCATCGGAAAGATCGATTCCATGAAAATCTTGAATCAAATGGCGAAGCATCTTATTTCTCTGTTCAAGCTTTCCAAGAGTTGATTCGGAATTGAAATCTACGCTGAATACTCCCTCAAGCTTTTCCTTGTTGGCATCTTTTATCTTATGTAATGCCTTATTTATCTCTTCGCCAATATTGTCCTGCTCGATAATACTGTAGATGTTGTCGAAAGAAGCTTTTGGTGGTAAGTAAAAACGATCAAGTTTCATTTTTTCTTCAATACGCTTTTCGTCACTGCCAAATCGCTTTTTGTATTCATTGTGTCTCTTCTTTGAGAGATCGCTGAGATACTTAAAAAAAAGCATCACCAACGCATAGTCCTTGTATACACCAGCGTCGACACTACTTCTTGAAGAATCGGCTGCCGACCACAGGGTTTTATTAAGATCTTCTTGCGTGTATTTTTTTACTGCATCCATAGTTTTATTTGTTTAGTAGTTTATTTATTGCGTCCTCACTTATGCTATTTATTAAATCCTTTTTTCTTGCTAGTTTTTTCTGCAATCTTTTATTAACATAATACAACTCAACTATTTTCTCCTGAATTTCCATGTTCGGAAGGGTTATCGCGATATTTCCTAATTCATATCTGCGAATTGATCTTATGGCTGCTCCGGTTGCGCTTTCATTAAGCTGTCTTTGTCCTTCACGCGAATTGAGATATATTGCCAAATATTCCGCAGTGACATTATTGTTTTTTAGGCGCAAGATATACACAGAAGATGAGGCAATGATGTCTTTGATTCCCAAGCTCACTAATCCCGCGCGAAAACTCCCCCTTGAAGAAATAACCACATCACCTTTTTTCACAATTGCTTTTGAGCGATAATTCTCAAAATCAATACCATCCAAATTTGACTCGTCCACAGTAGAATCGTCTAAGATATTTTTTGCCTGAAGAACAAAAAGAGCGGCATTTTCTTTGCCTCGCAGAGCAGTCCGGAAAGAGTAGCCCGCGATCACTTCCGCAATATCTTTTAGATCTTTTTTAGTTTCCATAAAACCAGTCTACTCCTGATATTAATTTCTGTCAAGTTTTTTATTACAGCCCAATCTCTACTGCTTTATATTATATTAGCACGCCCCAGATCATACCCTTATCACTTGTTCTGAAACACAAAAAAACAGCCTTTTTAAAGCCGTTTTGTGATGCGGGGACTGTCCCGCCTTGGCGGGATGACCTGTGCTAATTTGGCGGGGACTGTCCCGCCTTGGCGGGATGACCTGTGCTAATTTGGCGGGGACGGCCGGACTCGAACCGGTGACCTACTGCGTGACAGGCAGTCGCTCTAACCAACTGAGCTACGCCCCCAATATTATTTTATTTTTTAAATTTTAAAATGATTTGTTTTGTACCAGAGGAGAGACTCGAACTCTCGACCTCAGCGTTATGAGTGCTGTGCTCTAACCAACTGAGCTACCCTGGCAAAAAAATATCTTCTATTCAAATTTAATCCCTGCTGTGCCTGCACTGAGCGAACAACAGTGAGTCGAAGTGTTGCGGGAGTAGGATTCGAACCTACAACCTTCTGGTTATGAGCCAGACGAGCTGCCATTGCTCCATCCCGCTATCTTTAATTTTTCTTTTCCGCATCCAGACTTCCAATATTTTTCTCTTTTTCTTGCACTTTTCCTATCCTCACATTCCTCCATAATCTCCACATAAAAATCTCCTCTATTCTTTGTTGATCTTGTTTTTCCATTTTTGTGCTCTCTAATCCTTCTTTCAATATTATCTGTCATTCCTACATATATAATTTTTTCAAAATGCAAAGCATAAATACTATACATAAATTATACGAATGCCACCTGCCTGCCGGCAGGCAGGTTGCTCCATCCCGCTATATCTTTCAAGCTATTGTTTATTCTAGCTTAAAAAATTCAATGCGTCAATCATCGCCTAATATTTAATCAAATACCATAAAAAATTTCAAAAAATCTTCGTAATAATCAAATGTTTTTTCCGCCTCTTCTTTAGTCAGAATAAAACTATCATCATGAATAATGCGATTTCTGACTTCATGTGCCTTACGCAAATCTTCAATGTTTTCAATTTGACCAGGCGTAATATTATCTAATCGTTCGCTCATATTCTCACCAGCATAATTCATTCTAGCAATTAAATCCTCGATAATCTTATCTGCCTCAATAATCGCAACTTTGTAGTCCGATTCATTTTCACTTTTTAATTTTGCTTTGACTTTCAGCCATTTCGCTTTTAATTTATTTTTTTTGTATGCCAGCTCTGGAGGAATATTCATTCCCACAAGTGTATCACGCATATCAGCACCAAGTCCTCGTTGCTTGAGTAGCAAGATAATATTTATTAGCATCACGATTACATAAATTTCCAAAAAAAGTTTGATCACTGAAAAAGTAAGCGAAGTGTAAAACGCTTTTGCGATATTGATTGTTTCTGTTAAAAAAGTTTCCCAAAACATTTTTATTTTCAATAAAATTATTTATTTATTTCATAGGCATGTGCCGCACGCAAAAGATTTTCCTCATCAAACCATTTTGCCATTAGCTGAAATCCAAACGGGAGTTTCTTTCCATCAACTTCAACCTCCGGCCCTGGAACAGAAATAGCCGGCACTCCAACAATATTAGCTGTAATAGAAAACATGTCAGCCAAATACATTTGCAACGGGTCCTCTGTTTTTTCGCCTAGCTTAAAAGCTGGTGTCGGTGCGGTGGGAGCAAGAATCAAATCAACTTTTTCAAATGCTTTTTCAAAATCTTTTTTAATTAGTGTTCGCACTTTTTGTGCTTTGAGATAATAGGCATCATAATAACCAGCTGAAAGTGCATATGTTCCAAGCATAATTCTTCTCTTCACTTCCTTGCCAAAACCATATTGACGAGAATCAAGATAGGTTTCTAGGAGTTTTTTAGGCATGCCAATTTCCTTTATGCCCGAGTCTTTTTCATCATCAACACTAAGTCCATATTTTATTCCATCATATCTCGCCAAATTCGAGCTAACCTCGCAAGGCTGAATAATATAGTATGTTGCTAGAGAATATTTTGCATATGGCAACTCAATTTCTAGGATTTCCGCTCCCAATTTTTTATATTTTTCAATAACTTCAAGAATGGATTTCTTTTCTTTCTCACCTAGTCCATCGATATATTCAGCCACAATTCCAATCCTAAGTCCTTGAACTTCTCCAGTTAAATATTTAGTATAATCTTTTCCCGTGCTATGCGCTGAAGTAGCATCTAAGTTATCTTGTCCCGCAATTACACTTAAAATAATGGCCGCGTCTTCAACACTTTTTGTCAGTGGTCCGATTTGATCCAGACTTGATGCCATCGCAATTGCTCCATAACGCGAAACACGACCATAAGTCGGCTTCAATCCCACTACTCCACAAAAAGAAGCTGGCTCACGAATTGAACCGCCTGTATCTGTTCCTAATGCCCAAATGGCTTCACCTGCGGCTACGGCTGCCGCTGAACCACCAGATGAACCACCTGAAACACGAGTTAAATCTAACGGGTTTTTTGTAACACCATAGGCACTATTTTCCGTTGATGATCCCATAGCAAATTCATCCAGATTTGTTTTCCCCAAAAATACTGCCCCAACTTCTTTCAACTTTTTAATTACTGTTGCGTCATAAGGTGCGATATAATTATCTAAAATCTTAGAGGCAGCCGTTGTTCTCACACCAGAGATACAAAGATTATCCTTGATCGCTCCGGGAATTCCCTCGAGTAATTCAATTTTTTCACCTCGAGAAATTTTTGCATCCACTTTTCGCGCTTGTTCCAAGGCTAAATCTTTAGTTAATGTTAAATAAGCAAAAATATCTTTATCTTTTTCTTCAATCCGCATCAAATAATCCAAAGTTAATTGCTCTGAAGTAATTTCTTTATTTATTAATTTTTGATGCAATTCTTTAATCATAATACACTTTTTACTTTAGCATATCCATTTTTACTTTCCGGAAATAATTCCACGATTTTTTCTCTATTTATAAAACTGCCTGCATTATCTTCTCTGGAAACATCATTCATTCCTGTAATATGCGCTGTCGGAAGAATTTTAGTAACATTTACTTCATCAAGTTGCTTTATCCAATCCAAAGTAGCCGAAAGATCATGAGAAAATCCCTCCAGTTCTTTTTCCGTAACACCAATTCTAGCTAGACCAGCTACATGTTTTACTCCGTCTTTACTTATCATATTTTTAGCATTTCATTAAATTCTTCTTCGTTGATAATTTTCACATTCAATTCTTTCGCCTTGGCATATTTAGATCCGGGATTTTCTCCGGCCAAAACAAAGTCGGTTTTTTTGCTAACGGATGAGGAAATATTTCCTCCTGCTTTTCTAATCATATCTTTTAACTCATCTCTTGTCCAGCTTCCCGCTTCTCCCGTAAGCACAAAAATTTTATTTTGCAATTTGCCTGTTGCCTGCATAGACGAGGCATGCCTCGTCTCTACGATAATATTCACCCCAGCTTCTCGCATTTTTTCTAATAATTTAATATTTTCATCATCCGAAAACCATTGATTCAAACTTTCTGCCGACTTTTCGCCAATGCCTTTTATTTTCAAAAATTCTTCTTTGGTTATTTTTGGCAAATTATTTATCAGTTCTTTTAAATTATTTATTTCCACACCCAGCACTTCACACAAACTCCTTGAAACAAGCACTGCCGTTTCTTCTCCCGCATAACGAATCCCCAACGCATACAAAAATTTTTCTAATGCAATTTGTTTGCTTTTTTCAATCGCCAAAATTAAATTATCCGCCGACTTTTCCGCAAACCGTTCCAGCGGCTGCAAATCGCCTTTTTTTAATTCAAATATTTCCGCCATATTAGCAATTACGCCTTCGCCAATCAACTGCTCAACAATTTTCTCTCCTAAGCCATCGATATTAAAACCTTTTTTAGAAACAAAATGAATAATTTTTTCTTTTTCCACAGCAAAACATTTTGGATTAACACAATAAATAGCTGCACTCTTTTCTGCTTTTGCACCAATATTTTCTTTTTCAACGGGACTGCCACAGATCGGGCAAATCGTTGGCATTACAAATATTTTTTCTCTGCCTGTTCGCAAACCAATCAACACTTCTATTATTTCTGGAATAACATCGCCAGCTTTTTGAATCACAACTGTGTCGCCAATCATCAAATCTAATTTTTTAATTTCATCTTCATTATGCAATGTTGCACGAGAAACCATTGAACCAGCCACTAAGACTGGGCGTAAATGTGCCACGGGCGTAAGTGCTCCGGTGCGACCAACTTGCACACCGATAGCTTCCACAATGGTTGTAACTTTTTCTGCTGGAAATTTATAAGCAATTCCCCAGCGCGGAGATTTCCCCGTGTAGCCCAATTTTTCTTGCAATTTTCGCGAATTTATTTTTAGCACCACACCATCAATTCCAAAATCCTCTTTATCTTTTTTTTTCGTCCACTCAGAATAATAATTTTCAATCTCATCAACACTTTCACACAACCGATAATTTTCATTCACCCGAAAACCCAATGCCTCTAAAAGTTCCAATTCAGCAATTTGCGTTTCTGGCATTTTAATATTTTTCTCACTCCCTCTCCTTACCAAGGAGAGGGCTGGGGTGAGGTCAATCCAATCAATATCATACACAAAACATTCAAGCCTTCTTTCAGAAGCAATTTTTGGATCAAGTTGACGAATTGATCCGGCGGCGGCATTGCGTGAATTAGCAAATAGTGCTTCACTTTTTTTCGCACGCAATTTATTAATTCTAGCTAATTCTTTTTTGCCCATAAAACATTCCCCCACGACGATACAATCTATTGGCTGATTTAATTTTAAGGGAATATTAAAAATAGTTTTTAAATTTTCACTCACATCCTCACCGATCATACCATCACCTCTTGTTGCGCCACTAACAAAGTGGCCATTTTTATAAGTCAAAATAACTTTTAATCCATCAATCTTGAGCTCGCAAACATAACTCACCTCACCCCCAGCCTCCTGTCCCCTCTCCTTACCAAGGAGAGGGTTAGAGTGAGGTGTATTTTGAATTTTCACAAGCATTCTTTTGATTTTTTCTTCCCAATTTTTTATTTCCTCAAAATTAAAAGCATCGTTAAATGACCATTGCCTAGTTTTGTGCAAAACTTTTTGAAATTTATCCAATGACTTTCCGCCAATTCGTTGTGTTGGTGAATCGCTAAATTTAAACTCAGGATATTTTTCTTCCAGAGCACGCAATTCTTGCATAAGAGAATCATAAATTTCATCCGTTGCATCAGGCTTATCCAGCACATGATATTCATATCGCAATTTATTAATCTCGGCTGAAAGTTTTTGAATCCGTTCTTTTAATTGTGTTTGATCTTTTTGCATAAAACTATTACACAGCCTCTTTTCCATCTGAAACAATAACTGCTTCTTTTCCTGATTCTGGATTAACCGTAAAACCCAATGACTCATTTTTTCCCTCAGTATTATCGAAAAAATCAAAGCGCCACATCCAACCCTTTTCTTTTTCATATACCGCCATCGCAGAAAATTTTTCAAAAAGTTTTGGATTATTTTTGGTTTCCGCTTGATACTTTTCATTATTTTCCAAAAGTTCGATTGATTTTTCTAAACTATTTTCTAGAAAAGCCACTGGCAATTCTGGATAATCAGGCTGAAGAAAAAATAACTGACTAATGTCCTGGCTAACTTCACCATCTATTTTTTTGATTTCAGCTTTTTCATCAGGAGAAATTGGCAACTTATCAAATAATTTAACTTCGCCATTTCCAAGATCAAAACCCATCATTAATGCTTGATTCTTGAATAGATAGGCATACTGAGGCTGGCCATTCTTTTCGTTAGAATCAACAAAAGTAATTGCGCGAAGCACTATCAAATCTCCCTCTTTTATAATCCCCTGCTTTTTAAGAAATTCAATATTTTCAACATTTCTAGTTTTAATATCTTTGTTTATACAACTAAATGCTGATTGCTTCTTGACTTCAACTAACTCTTGCGGTTTTTTTTGTTCCACAATAATTTCTTGTTTAATTTCTTTCTTCTTGATTATTCCTGCTATTTTGGCTCTAAAATAAAATACCAGAATTCCAAGACCTAATATTACCAGAAAAACAAATACTATTTTTTTAAACATATTTTTTTTAATTACCTATCTCTTATTACTTGTGCTTGTGCCAATAGTACCTCCACCATTTCCACCATTTCCACCATTTCCACCACTTCCGCTACCACCCGATGGCACTACAACTTCACATGCCATGCAATACCTGCTATCAGAAACTCCACCACAACTAGCCGAACAACTTCCCCCAACACCACAAGGACAACTTGGACCAGATCCACAAGCTGGAACTGGATTACAAGTATAGCTTCCTCCAGTATAACAACCATAATCCACACAAGTTGAAGCATATCCGCAAGCGCAATAAGGTGCTGGTGGACAACTTGGATTATCATTGCAAGAATAACTCCAATATGAATAAGCACCTGCTGGGGATGATCCACAATATTTATTACAATACGGATAACCCCAATATGTAAAACCACAACCTTGACTACAATATGGATAACCTGAACAACCAACATAGTTCCAACAAGTTCCTCCTGTAGTTTTCAGACGACAAGAATTTTCATAACAATATTTATTTGAACAATTATTATATGGACAATAGCTGTCCATATAGTTGCATTGCTCTGTGCAACATGTCCCATTTGGATAATCAGTATTTGCTCCATCACCACGAAAGCCACCCTGACAACTCAAGTTACATGTTTTTGTAACGACATAACCAATTTGCGAAGCAGTGGCACATCTATCCGCACATGTGCTGTTATTTGTATAGGTGCCATAACTTGGATTTGTTCCACAATTTGTTCCATAAGGGAAAGCTGGACAATCTTGATGACAACATGTTCCGCTGGGATAACCTGTTGTAGCAATACCTGACGGATGATAACCAGGATTACATTGCAGAGCACAATTTTTTGTAATAGTATAATCTCCGCAAGTTTGTTGATTGCAAGTCGTGCCACTAACATTCCATCTTGTTCCCGCAAATGGTAATGCACCGCAATAGGTATTAGCATTAGCATCTGTTACAACTGGACTTGGACAATCATGCCGAGAACAACGCGGTTGACTTTGAACATTAACAACGGTGCTAAATTTAATTGGATTCATATCAACATCTTGGTAATTTTGAGGCGACCAAATAGTTGCAATAACTCCTGCGATTGAATTATTACTTGCTGGTTTTAATGTTTTACAATAACCCACAGTACGATAAGGATGAGCACATGAATCACCAGGTTTACAAACTTCTGCTGATCCACAATAACCCAATCCGCTTAATTTTCCATTATCACCATTAGCAGAATCAGTGCTAACTTCATCTTTATAACCTTCCTGATTGCTATTATCGCATTTTTCAAGTGCACAGTTATGTGGCACATCTGGACTCCAGTGAGGACTTGCCTCATAACATTCCGTGCCATTGCAACAGTTATATGTCTTCGTTGCAAGTATTGTTCCATCTGGTTGTGTGCCAGTAGCAATACAGCCCTTACCATATAATTGCACATCATCAACATCGTCTTTACAATCCTGCAAAAAGTCCAGTGTTATTTTTGTAGATATTTTGCCAGAAGCACCACTCACCACATAGAGAGAGTCTAAGCTAAGTGGATTTTTATTTCGTGCTTTAACTGTAAAATAATAAGTCTTACCATATTGTCCGTCAGTTTGAGCACCAGTACTTTCTGAGAAATAAGCATCGCCATTATTTAATCTTATCGATTGATCTCCAGCTGAAACAGTGGGATTACTAACAAATCTCCAGCCGTATACATTATCACTTAAATTTTCATTGATTGATTTTCTTATTTCATAATCCTTAATTTTACTAAGGCTAGTAGCTGATCCAGGCGTAAGCGTTAATTTTAAATCACATCTATTAAATGTACAGACCGCATCTGCAGTGCCACAATTCGCCACACTAATATTGGCACCAGTCATTCCATTCTCAATGCGATCACTCACGCCCAATTGAATTTTGCGTCCAATTCCTGCAACACTATCAACGCCTTGAATTTGAAAAATATCTGCGACTTTTTTATCAGTGGCAATCGACACACCATTTTTATCGAAACAACTTGTTATCCCATCGCAAATATCACTCATGATCGTATTCTCTGGAATTTTATTTTCAATAATATTATTATCTAACATTTTTAACTTATTCAAAGAGTTTTCTGAATTAGTATCAGAAGATTGATAGGCGCTATAACCCTTTTCAGAATCAGTCACAAGTGTCGCACCATGTCTCGAACGACTAACAATCGCAATTGAAGTCGCTGAAACAACCAGCATCATAATAAGAACGCCAATCATCAAACTTCCGTGTTTTTTATTTATTGTTTTCATTGATTTATCTTTATATTATCAATTATTTTATCTGACTTTTTTTATTTATAAATCTTCCTAATATAATACCCTCATCAGAGCAATATTTTTGACTCACAATATAAACCTCCGATAATTCCAAATCAGCTGCCACTTTCATTGTCTTTTCATAATAAAACCGATTTCCTTGGTTCTTAACTTCTATTGCGATTTTTTTATCAATTATAAAATCAATTTCAATGCCATTCCGACGCTGATAATAATTGATTTGACCGAATTTTTTAAGATTATTTAAAACTGAATTTTCCAAAACCGCCCCAGAACTCATGTTAACC
>JBAXKA010000023.1:0-14625 GCA_037137555.1 Candidatus Moraniibacteriota bacterium | reverse complement strand
AATCTAATTGGTTAAATATTTGATAATTTTAGTGGTTAGTATCCTTAGGTTTTTATTTGATAAATCGAATCGCTCATCCTTAGGTTTTTAAATGATGTATCACGTTTTTTTCAAACAATAAATTTCATTCGCCCCAGTGGAGACAAAAAAACGCTTATTCTTGGCATCATACACGACTCGATTTGTAATTCTTTCACTTGCCTGAAAAAAAGATTCTGCTTTTCCACTCTCAGAATTAATTTCATACATCTTCCCATCATTGGAACAAATAAAAATTTTTCCTTCGATAATTTCCGGCGAAGAAAAAATTCGTCCACCAGTAACAAATTTCCAATTCATTTTTCCAGTTTCAAGATTGACACTATATAGATGCTTATCCAATGATGCAACAACAACATCATCACTAATAATTTTTGGTGTGGAATAAATCGCTTCTCGCGTAGCGAATTTTCCCTTGACTTCTCCAGTATCAAGATCAAGTGCGTAAAGATTTTTATCAAAAGAACCAAAGATTAGTAAATTTCTTTTTTCATCAAACACCAACGAAGACTTAATTGGACCACCTGTTTGATATTTCCATTTTAACTTTCCAGTTTCGGCCTCAAAAAGATACACAAAAGAATCATTTCCACCGATAGCAAGTAATTTTTTTGGTGAAAAATAGGCCGGACTACAATGCACAAACTCACGCATTGTATGTTCCCAGATTTTTTTTCCTGTTTTCAGATCCAATGCTACGACTCCGCCATGCTTTCCTGTTAAGGAAAACTCCAGACCAATAAATAAAAGATTGAGTTCTGGAGCAATTGCGGGGGAAGATCCCACGAAATCAGCGTCCATATATTTCCATTTAAACTTTCCCGTCTCACGATTTAAAGCATAAACATTGCCATCATACGCACCAAAATAGACCAGGTCGCCATAGATAACTGGCGAAGAAAAAATGCCTTTTCTTCCAGGATTATAGCCAATTTCAAATTTCCAAACAACCAAACCATTGGATTGATTAAGTGCCCAAAAAATTCCGCTATCGCTGCCAAAATAAATTTTATCCTCGTCAATGCAAGGCGTTGATTTTGGCACGGAATAATAATTAGTCGGATTGGGTGATTGAAAGCGCCAGATGATTTTATAATAATCCTTTGCTTGCAAACAACTTTTAACATCTTCCCCCAAAGAAATATGCATATCATCAAGATTAAAAAGAGAAACTAACTCCACGCCTTGCTTTTTCAAGAATTCCTTGCTCTGTTCTTTTCTAAAATTAACGATTGAAAAAAATATTTCTGGTTGTTTATTTATTTCTTCCAAAATTTTTATCTGTCGAAATGCCGTTCCGCCACTATTAATCAAATCATCCACTAAAATTATTTTTTCCGCAGTCACTTCGCCTTCAATTATTTTTTGCAAACCGTATTTTTTTCTGGATTTTCGCATAACAAAACCACTGACCGGTTTTCCCATCATCTGACTCTTGAGCACAATCGCTGCCACAAGTGGAATGGCCGCAACCTCTTGTCCGCCAACTTGAAAAGGATAATATTTTTCCATTTCTTCCCAGAAAATATCCACAATCAAACTTAGTGCATCGGGACGCAAAAAAACATTTCGCAAATCAATTAGCCAGCTAGCATAGTCACCATTAGGCGAAATTATTTCTTGATTAGATTTAGTCGCAATACCCTTGGAGCGTATAATTTCCAAAAGTTTTTGCATTTTTTCCTGATTTTTTACCTGAAGCATATTTTTTTATTTTCCAATAAGAGTTAGGTATAGCGTGTCCTCATCGTCTTTTTCAATATCCAAAACTTCTTCAATTCTTTGATTATGAAATCCGGCAGAGTTACATGAATTCAGCCCTAGGGCTGTAGCCACGAGCGCCAGATTTTGCCCTAGATGTCCAGCATCCAAGAGAACGAGTCGATACCCGCGGTCTTTATATTTAGTGAAATTACGCTCCCAAACAGCTGTGGTGAAAATCGACACAGGAGCTTCACGCGACCAAGGATAATACAAACTTTCTAACATCCTTGCTATTCGCTTCTTCTCAGCTGATAGAATTTCTAGTTGATGTTCTTTAATATTGTAATGATAAATTCCGCATTCCAATCCTTCGACACCCTGAATTAACAAATAGATTTCCAATGGGTAGCGTGCACCACCAGATGGATAAAAACGCCGAATTCCTTGCTCCTTATTTTTTTCTGTTGGCCTAATTCCAGCAGAATAATGCAATAATGTCGAAAGCTCCTGTAATGTTATTTTTTTTGTCAAATCATATTCTCGCGTTGAATGTCGCCCCAACAAAACATCCTCAAATTTCTTCAATTCCAGAAAATCCCTAGACAAATCAATTCTTGGGAAACGCGGATATGACTTATGTTTAATTTCTTTCCACTCTTTTGGCCAATACTGCGAATTACTCGGTAAAGTTCCGATCTCAAAACTAAAGTCGGTTTTTTTATGAAATTTTTTGGCAAATTCTCCAGACATAATTTTTTTAAATATTTTTAGGGAAAAGGATTTGGGACTTGATTTATTTTTTCTGCTGATTGATAACCCAATTTTCGAGGAACTTCAGACAATCGCTTTCCACTCCAATAAGGAATTTCTTCTTCCAAGTGTAACGGCTGAAGATCGGGAGAGACAGTGGATACAACATAAAAACCAAGTTTTTCCACTTCTGGCGAACTTATTTTTTTCCAAAGTAGCTTATATTTCTTTTCGGAAAATTCTTTTTTCAAAATGTCCAACTCTTTTTGACAATCTTCTTTCGTTTTTTCTGATTGATCAGAACTAAAAAAATTCCGATGTTCATTCCAATCTACTTCCTCCGTTTCTCCTTGAAATAAAAAATCTAACTTAGATCGATTATCTTCATTTGCCCAATAGATCAACCTACCCTCTTGATCTATTCGCTTAACCTTTTTATTTTTATCCCACCTAATTCTTACAGAGACTCTAACAGCAAGACATTCAGAAAGAGCATCCAAGATACTATTTTTAAGGTTGAAATCGGCACTAGATGCAACAATCACTGCTGGCCCAGCACCACTTCGATCAATAATGACAGCCATTGTTATGAAAATTGAAAAATCACTTGGCAAATTAAATAGACCCACTTCCAAATTATACTGCCTAAATTTTGCCAAAATTTTTGCAACATCTTCATCCTCAGAAAGACTCTCATGGTCATATTGTGGAGGAGCAATCATATTGAGATATGTAATCATAAAAGCATCGCGTTCAATCAATTCCAAAATTCCCCCAAGCAATGCATGTTCAAGACTTTGCCCAGCTGCTACGCCAGTTGAAATGCGCCAGCGTAGCATAGCCTCTTCTTTTTTGGGAGATTGAGGTGTTTTAGCGTGATTCCGTGCATAGAAAACACTCAACAGTTGGACTGGGCAAAATGCTTGTTTTTGATTTGTGAAAGAATTGACTAAAATCCATTCAAAATTGGTTTTTTCATCAAACTGTAATATTTCAAATTCCTTTCTTTGTTCAGCGGAAAATCCAGTCAAAGAAAAAATATCTAGAGCATTTTCTTTCACCTCCAGATAACTAGCTTTTTTTATTTTTCCTCTAAAAAAATAATCTGTTCTGCCCCAAAAATAGCGTTCAACCTCTTCTCCCAAAGATTTATAGAGTGCTCTTTTTTCGCTAATAAAATCTGCCCCTCCACCAACAACTTTTCCACCCAAATATGAAAAATATCGAAAAAAATATGGTTCATCGGGAAATGTTCTTTCAATTTTCCGCACTCTCTCCAAAATTCCCAAAAGCTTCAACTGCTCGGCTATTTTCAAAACTGGAAAAATTTCCTCGTTAACATCTTGCAAATCAACCGGAACATCCAAGAGGATTTCCGAGCCGAAAAAATTTTGCAAAAAAGAAACCATCTTTTGAATGATTTTTTTGGCAAATGGTGTCGCTCCGCTCATTTCCAACATCTTTTTAGCTGTAACAGTAGTTTTCAATTCCATAAAAAAAGATTATCACAAGCCAAAAAAAAGAGCAAATTTTCCGAATTTGCTCTTGCATTACATCATCTAAAATAAAACTAAAAGCTTCATTGAGCTACCAACCAAAACATCTAAATCTTCAAATCCGAATACTCCCGTAAAGTTTTGAGTGTTGCTTGCACGGTACTATTTTCCGTATTGGTCAGTTTCACATTTGAAAATCTCTCAGCGATTTTAGTCACCACCTCGTCCGCCCAGGAAGGAGTCAAAACTTTCACACCGAAAAAATCGATTTCTATTTGCTCTTGCAAAGGAGTGTCTCTCAGGTTATATGCAGACATCGCCAAATAAGCCTCTCGTCCAGCTGGACGAGAAATTAAAACTTCGCCATAATTTTTTAGTTCAATTTTCATATAATCAAATTATACAATATTAAAAAATAAAAGTCTACCAGATTTACTATTTTGCTATAATTTATAAAATGGCACAAACTTAACCAGCGTTTTTCCAATTTCAATCTCAGCTTCAAGACTTAGATTTATTACCCAAGCCTCGGCGGGAGCATAATCTTTAATGAAATTACGCAGTGATCTAGTGATCTCTGGTTTTTTTAGTTTGGAATATTTAACTTCAATTGGTACAACCGTTTCATTGTCATCCAACACAAAATCAACTTCAGCCCTATCCACAGTCCTCCAAAAATTCAAATTTTTTGAAGTATTGGCAATTTTCTCAATCAATCGATTGGCGACGAAATTTTGAAAAATGAAACCCATTTGATCAGATCGTGATAAATTTCCAAATAGTCCTAAGGAAAAATTACGCATTCCTAAATCATAAAAATAGGCGGATGGTGCTTTGGTTATTTCTTTGTGTTTATTTTTAAAATACGGCAAAATTATTTTTATGGAAAAAGTCTTTTGGGCATACCATATACCCCACTAAAAAGGCCAACGCTTTTTCTTTTTCCAAATCAAAAAATTCCGCCATTTTTTGGCTATAGCGATATTCCGTTTTGAAATCAACAAATTCTTGAAAACTGACAGTTCCTAACTCGAAGATTCTTTTTCTACCCGCCAATGATTCGTGTATTTTTTCTTTCAAATCCAAACTGCCTGAACCAGAAACAATAAATTTGTAAGGCAAATCAAGATCGTAAAGACCCTTCAGAAATAGTCCAGCATTTTCCTTTCTTTGAATTTCGTCGATAAACACAAAACTTTTTTTCCGCCCCAACTCCAAATCCATCTTTCTAATTAAGTCGTTTTGCGACTGGAAAAAAATCAAATCTGCTTCATAATCAAGATTTAAAAAGAGCGTCTTTTCTCCTTTTTTATTCAAGTAGTTTCTGAGTTGTGTCATCATTGTCGTTTTCCCAGCTTGACGAGGACCAACAAGAAGAGAGATCTCTTTCGCCTCCAGATGATCCACCAACTCATTAAATAACTTTCGCTTTATTTTAGACATTTCACATAAAACCGTTAAAAATTAACTGCATTTATAGATTAACACCATAAAACATAAAGTCAAGTTGTCTTTTTATCGTGTTAACTACTTTGCCGTCCTATCTTTCGCTGCCTGCATATCTTGCGCAAACTTATCCGCAAAAACTTTTTGCTCGGCAGTCATTGGTGCTTTGGTTGGTTTATTTTTTATCCAAACTGTGAGAGTAGCTATTCCTCCCGCAAGCACAACTAACGCGATAATGGCAATGATTTTTTTTCTGTCCATATTGTTTTATTTTTTATTAAATTAATTAAATTATTATTTATATTTTTATTATAGCACTTATGCACAAACTGGCAAGGAAATATTTTTTAGTTTTCTTTTTTTCATAACTCCCATGCACAAATATGCCGAATTCCCTCTTTTGATCCCAGGGAAATATCATCCATACTAATGACTATTTTTTCATACGCATCATGAATTTCCGCCAGATTTCCAAATTCTCTCATTGCCACTTTTTCATCACTCAGAGAATAGGCAACCTGAACATATTTTTTAACTTGTCCTTTCTCCACGATAAAATCAACCTCTTTTTTGCCAAAGCTACCAACAAATATGCGATAACCTTGCGTTCTAAAATAAATATAGATCGCATTTTCGAGATGTTTTCCGAGTCCGAAATCAAAACTAGAAGAAAGAAAATTGCGAAAAGAGAGATCGTTTAAATAATATTTCCTACTACTGGCTAGTATATTTTTACCTTTAATATCAAATCTTTCCACTTCGTGAAAAATATAAGCTTCTAATATATACCCGAGATAATTACTAATTGTTTCATGATTAGTTTTTATTTTCTGACTAGTCAGGAAGTTTACAATAGAATTAACCGAAAATAAATTGCCAATATTATTAGCTAAAAATTTAAACAAGCTTTCCAATAACTGCGAATCCTTTATTTTATATCGCTGGATTATATCTTTCAAAAGTATTGTGTTTTTAAGTGCACTCAAATAATGTTCTTTCATCTCTTCTGATGGTAAATTGAAAAGCTCTGGCAATCCGCCATCTTTCAAATAAGCTAAAAAACTTTCTTTTCCTCGTTTAATTTTTTTAAATTCGATATATTCAGCATAAACAAACGGAAAAATCAAGAAATCCACATACCGCCCACTCAAATAAGTTGCCAACTCAGAAGAAAGCATCTTTGAATTTGATCCACTAATAAATACTTCGTATACTTGTTTATGATCCTGTGAAAGAGAATTGACTATTTTTTCCCAACCTTCAATTTCCTGCACCTCATCAAGAAAAATGAAAATCTTACCGCGTATTTTCAATTCTTTTTTATATACATCAATAAGATTGCCTAAATCTTTATAATTTTTGACCTCATCAAAATCAACCAATTCTTTATTGAGATAAAAAATATTCTTCGGATTAGTTCCGCTATCAATTAGTGCACGCATAACTTGACGCATAATGAAACTTTTTCCCACCCGCCTTTGTCCCAAAATTACTTTCACTAGTTTATCACCAGAAAATGCTAGAATCTTTTTTGTATACATTTTCCTAGCAAAACCAGTATCAAGCCTCTCGCCAGCCCAAATATTATATTTTTTTAGCTTTTTGAATGTTTCAACCATAGTTTAAACTTTTTAATATTTATGCTTTGTTTAAAGTGTATCTTAATATTTTCTATCTGTCAATCGGAAACTCCAAGCACAGTTTTTTTACGGCTTTTTTTATTTCTAGTAACTTTTTTTTGTTAGTTTTATTTTGCAATGCCTCGTCAATCCAGTGAACAATTTTTAGCATTTCTTTTTCTTTCATCTTGCGTGTTGTCGCGGCTGGCGTTCCAATGCGAATGCCCGATGGATTCATTGGCGGATTAGGATCATTGGGAATGGTTGAACGACTAACTGAAATTCCCACTTGCTCCAAAATTTGCTCCGCTTCTCGTCCACCAATTCCCCGCACGCCTAAATTTAAAATAAATAAATGATTATCCGTTCCACCGGAAATAATTTCATAGCCTAATTTAATAAATTCCGTTGCCATGGCCTGGGCATTTTTAATTACTTGCGTTGCATATTTTTTAAAACTCGGCTTTAGCACTTCTCCAAAAGCCACAGCTTTTGCCGCAGTTGTATGATTGTGCGGACCACCTTGCATTCCGGGAAAAACTGCTCGATCAATTTGTTTGGCAAATTTTTCTTGACACATAATCACTGCACCTCTTGGACCACGCAAAGTTTTATGTGTCGTTGTCGAAACAACATCAAAATACGGCACGGGATTTTCCAAGAGTCCGGCCGCAATCAGTCCGGCTGTGTGTGCGATATCCGCAAATGTATAAGCGCCCACTTCGTCCGCAATTTTTTTAAACTCTTTCCAATTAATTTCTCGTGAGTAAGCACTATAACCCGCCACAATCATTTTTGGTTTTTCTTTTTTAGCAATTCTTCGCACTTCCGCCATATCAATATAGCCAGTTTTAGGATCAACGCCATATTGCACGAAATTATAGAGCATGCCAGAAAAATTAACGGGATGACCATGCGAAAGATGCCCACCATGATCAAGTTTTAATCCCAGCACTTTATCTCCCGGTTTTAAAAAAGCAAAATAAACGGCGGCGTTGGCTGGCGAACCCGATAGCGGTTGCACATTAGCATGTTGTGCGCCAAAAATTTTTTTAAGTCGTTCGACTGCCAGAATTTCCATCTCATCAATAATTTGATTGCCCCCATAATAGCGATGCCCCGGGGTTCCTTCGCTATATTTATTTGTTAATACCGATCCTTGTGCTTCAAGTATTGCTCGAGAAACATAATTTTCTGAAGCAATCAATTCCAATTCTTCTCTCTGTCTTTTTTCTTCGCATAAAATAATCTTGGCGACTTTCGCATCTTCTTTTTTGAGAAATTTATTTTGCATAATTTTTTCAATTAGATTAATAAAGTTATTTAAATTATATTAATTTACGATTTCCCAATATCCGCCCTTATCTGGTCCGCTTCTTTTAATGACTTCCCTATTTTTTAAAACCTTAATATTATAATCAACTGTTTTTTTTGAAAGCTTACCAATTTTCATCATTTCTTCTTTTGAGATATAATTATTTTTCTTAATCAAATTAATAATAATTGTTTGATTTTCGCTCAACTTTTCTACTCCCTTTTCTACTCCCTTTTCTACTCCCTTTTCTACTCCCTTAGTATATTTTTCTAGTCTTTGCTCAATGCTCATTTTCTGCAAATCTGGTCTTTTAAAAATAATTTCAAATCCAAAGTTATCATCTACTTTAACTATTGGGTGAGGCAACAGATATGTTTCCATCATTTGATTAATTCTCATTAAGCCAGAACCGATTTCTTCGACCAAATCCATTCTTTGCATAAGACCAAATAAGAGATTATTTCGAGGAAAACTCCGCTTGTATAAATCTTCAATCTTAATGTTACCAACTAAACTTCCTGGATTATTAATTTCCACTCGATCAGAAAAAATATGAATCTGGATCTTAGAAGTCGAAAAATAATCACGGTGAGCAATAGCATTTAAAATTGCTTCGCGAATAGCCTTTTCCGGTATCTCCAATTTTTCAATCCTCGCTCCTCCAGTAATAATATACTCAGTATTTAAACGATAAGTTAAAAATTTATAGGCTTCTTCAAAGTTAGTGAATAAATCAGCATCAAATTTTTTACTGTCAATAATTTTCACCTTATCATTGCCTTGAAAAGCTGAGCAGATGATTGTCGCACTTCCAATGTATCTTGTCGCTTCTTTGCAAAAAAGAAGTACCCCTGCATTTTTCAAATTTCCGTCATCCAATAATTTTAAATTACGCAGTATCTCTGTTCGACTCAAAGTATTATCAATCCCAGACATTTTTAGGAAATTTTGAAAAGCATTTTCACTAAAATCTTTCGCAAAATCAAACTTAGAATTAGACATTTCATCAAAACGAACTAAGCCCTCTTTGATGAAAAAACTTTTAATCTCATCCCGCGATAGTTGTTGACTATTTGCGCCTTGGCGCATATAAAATTTTCCTCCGGTTGAATATGGTTTCTTTCCTCCTTCGCTCACATCAATAATCACAACGCCCTTAAATTCACTGATTTCAATTGAAAAGCTTGGATCAAATTTTCTGACAAGATCTTGAATTTCTGATTTCATTCGATTGCTTAAAATAACTGGTTTTATCTTTCCCTCATCCGTAACTCCAATTAAAATTTTGCCACCATTAGCGTTGGCCATAGCACAAATTTCTTTAGCCATATTAGAATTATAGCTTTCCTTAAATTCAAGATTAAATCCCTCGCCTTCTTGAATTAAAAATTTAAGTTCTTTATTGTTCATAGTTATTTAAAATACAACACCACCGAAGTTAAAACCAAAAATGCCATAAAAACAACCGAGAGCCAACCGAAAAATTTCACCCAAAGCGGATGCGTTTCTTTGCCCATAATTTTTTTGTCATTACCCACAACCATTATAACAATCAAAAGTGGAAAGGCAATGATGCCATTGAGAAAAGCGGAATAATATAATGCTGTGATAGGATTGATTTGAAAAAAATTCAGGCCCAAGCCAACCAAAATTGAAATCGCAATCACGGCATAAAAACCTTTAGCTTGAGAAAATTTTAAATCTAATCCTTCATGCCACTTCATTATTTCTGCCAAAGCATAGGCTCCTGATCCAGCTAAAACCGGCACGGCCAAAAGTCCGGTGCCAATAATTCCGATGGCAAAAAGTAAATAAGCATAATCTCCGGCCAATGGTCGCAAAGCTTGCGCGGCTTGTTCGGCGGATTCGATATTCGTAATACCATTGGCAAAAAAAACTTGGGCGGCGGTGAGCACGATAAAGAAAAAAACAATATTCGCCAAAATCATTCCCGTTCCAACATCAGTTCGCATTCGTGCAATCTTAGTGTGCATATTATCCTCCGTTTCCCTTTTAAGAAAGCTATGCAATTTTTTATGTAATTTATTTTCTTCCACTTCCTCAGAAGCTTGCCAGAAAAAAAGATAGGGTGTAATTGTTGTGCCAAAAACGGCAATCATTGCAAAAACATATTCCTCACTGAATTTAATTCCTGGCAAAAATGTCCAGCGAAAAACAGTTAGCCATTCAGGATGAATTAAAATTCCCGCAACGACATAAGCCAATACCGAAAAGGCCAACCATTTCAAAAATTTAACATAAAAATGATAACCAATAAACACTTCCATCGCAATAGACAATAGTGCGAAAAAAATTGCCGCAACATAAAAATTTATTTTAGTTAGCATAGTCAATATTGCTGCCATCGCTCCCAAATCGGCACCGATATTCACGACATTTGCAATAATCAGCAATATCACAACAACAAGCACAATCTTTTTTCTGTAATGTTTTTGCAAAACTCCAGCCAGTCCACGATTAGTCACAATGCCAATCCGCGCACAAGCTTCTTGCACGGCGAGCATTACAGGTAAAAGCCAAATTGCCATCCAAAGAATAGAAAAACCGAATTTCGCTCCCACCGAAGAATAGGTTCCAATACCAGACGGATCATCATCAGAGGCACCAGTGATTAAGCCCGGTCCTAACGCACGAAAAAAATAGGTCATTTTTTTTCGCGGATTTTTGAATATTTTTTTTGCCAAAAGCACTTCCGAATGTGCGATTTGCAAAGTACCATCAATTGTTTTAGTCGCCTCAATTTCACCCCAAAGAATTAACTTGCGTGCTAAAATTAACGGGATACCCAGCTCATGACGAAATTCCGAAAGGGTAAAAAATTTTTCAGTATTTAATGCTTGAACTTTATTTTGCGCTTGCTTTTGATTTTCTTTTTTCATGTTTTTTTAAATAAATTTATGCAAAACTTTTTCGGCTGATTTTAAATCATCGGGATTGCCAATTGCATGCCAAGCTGTTGCTTTTTCAATTTTTATATCATAGTCGCCGGACATTTTTGCTAGTGTTTGTGGCAAACCAAATTCCCCATCACCAATTGGCACAAGTTCATAATCAAAAAATTTTTTATTCAACATATATACTGCCGTATTGGCTAATTTATCTTTGGATTTTTTCGGTTTTTCAACCACTTCAATCATGTGACCATGCTTGTTTGTTTTAATAATCCCAAATTTAGTCACATCTTCCACTTCATGTCCCAAAATTGCCAAATCATGTTTTAGCATTTTTTTTAAATCATTCTTACAATAAAGATCATCGCCCATTATCACCAAAAATTTATCTTTAAGAATACTACGAGCCAAATGTAATGCTCCGCCAGTACCATTCATGCGATCCTGATAGACATATACAATTCGTCGCCCAGCAAAATATCTTTTAAAATGTCGAATAATATAATCGCCACAATAACCAATTACAAAAATAATTTCGTCAATTTCTTTTGGTAGCATATTTATTTTATGCTCCAAGATTGGTTTGCCTTTTAATTTAAGCATCGGCTTCGGAATTTCATCCGTCAAATTTTTCATGCGCTTTCCTCTGCCAGCCGCCAAGATTACTGCCTGCATAATGATAAATTATAATTTTTAGATAACAATATTCAAGAGCTTGCCTTTAATAAAAACAATTTTTTTGATGTCTTTTTCTTCCAGATATTTTTTTATTTTTTCACTTTCTAATGCTATTTTTTTGGCTTCTTCCTCGGAAATATCCGCACTCACTTTTATCGTATCGCGAATTTTGCCATTAACTTGAATTACTAGATTAGTTTCCATGTCCACTAAATATTTTTCATCCGCCTCTGGCCATTTTTCTCGAAAAATAGATTCGTTGTGTCCCAGTTTTTCCCAAAGTTCTTCGGAAATATGTGGCGCAAATGGAGCGAGTAATAATAAAAATGATTCAAAGTGCGTACGCAGAATATCTTTTTCTTTTTCTAGTGCATTAACCAAAATCATCAACTGACTAATTGCTGTATTATAATGCATCGCCTCAATATCAGCGCTTATTTTTTTGATTGTTTTGTGAATTAAATTATTTATTTTATTATTCGCCAACTTTTGATCACTGATTTTCGCTGGCAACTTCCAGATCTTTTCAAAAAATCGACTAATACCCACAATACCTCTGGTTTGCCAAGGCTTCATATCTTCCAACGGTCCCATAAACATTTCAAAGCAACGCAAAGCATCGGCACCATATTGAATCGTAACATCATCAGGATTAACCACATTGCCTTTTGATTTTGACATTTTAGTTCCATCTTCTGCTAAAATCGTGCCTTGATGTCTGAGCTTTAAAAATGGTTCATCAAATTCTAAATAACCTAAATTATGCAAAACTTTTGTAAAAAATCTGGCATAAAGTAAATGCAAAACAGAATGTTCTGCCCCGCCGACATATAAATCAACTGGTAACCATTTTTTAAGCAATTCCTTTGAAGCAAATTCCTTTGCATTTTGCGGATCAGCATAACGCAAATAATACCAAGAAGAACAAACAAAAGTGTCCATCGTGTCAGATTCTCTTTTGGCTTTCAATCCACAGTTAGGACAAGTAACAGCTTGAAATTTTTTAGAATATTTTAATGGCGATTCTCCGGTTGGTTTAAAATCAACATCATCCGGCAATTCCACTGGCAAATCAATTTCCGGCACTGGCACTTCTCCGCATTTTTCACAATAAATTATGGGAATTGGTGCGCCCCAATAGCGTTGTCGAGAAACCAACCAATCACGCAAGCGATAATTGATTTTTTTCTCCCCTAGTTTTTTTTCTGCCAGCCATGTGGTTAATTTTTTTCTGGCCTCAACAGATTTCAAACCAGAATAATTTTCAGAATTTATTAAAATTCCATCTTCCGTAAACGCTTCGTCGCTAATATTTCCACCGGAAATAACTTCTCTGATTTCTAGCTTATATTTTTTAGCAAATTCAAAATCTCGCAAATCATGTGCTGGCACGGCCATCACCGCTCCGGTTCCATATTGCGCTAAAACATAATCCGCCACAAACAATGGCAATTTTTCACCATTAAACGGATTGATAATTTTTATGCCTTGCAACTCTATGCCAGTTTTTATCTTCGCTTCCATGCGATCCAAATCAGTTTTCTTTTTTGTTGCTTGAAGATATTTTTCTACTTCCGTCCAGTTTTCAATCTGTTCTTTTAGCTCTTGAATAATTTTATGCTCTGGCGCTGTAACAACATAAGTCATACCAAAAACCGTATCAACTCTGGTGGTATAAACCGCAAATTCTTTTTCTGAATTTTCAATTTTTATTAAAAATTCGGCGCCCTCTGATTTGCCAATCCAATTTTTTTGTAGTCGCTTAGTCGCTTCTGGCCAATCAACTTCATCCAATCCCGCAATTAACCCCGTAGTTTCATTATTATCTTCAATAAAATTAGTAATTCTGAAAAACCATTGCTCAAGATCTTTTTGCACGACTTCGCTCTCGCATCTTTCACATTTTCCATTTTCTGCTTGTTCATTTGCCAAGACAGTTTGACATTTCGGACACCAATTTACTTTGGCTTTTTTCTTATACGCTAAATTATTTTTGTATAACAAGAGAAAAAACCACTGTGTCCATTTGTAATATTCCGGCAAAGACGAATTAACTTCTCGACTCCAATCATAAGAAAATCCGAGTGAATCAATTTGCTTTTTAAACACGGCAATCGCATCTTCAATTGTTTTCTTCGGATGAACACCGGTTTTGATGGCAAAATTTTCCGCCGGAAGTCCGAAAGCATCAAAACCTTGTGGATGCAAAACATTATAGCCTTTCATACGAAGATAGCGGGCATAAATATCCGTTGCTGTATAACTCTCCACATGACCAACATGCAATCCTGTGCCAGATGGATAAGGAAACATATCCAAAATAAACCGTTTTTCTTTCTCAGAATTATCATCAGCATAAACTAACTCGGGCTTTTTCTTCCAGTTTTCCTGCCATTTTTTTTCTATTTCTTGCGGATTGTATTTTTCCATAACATTGCCTTTTGCGGATTACTGCTTGCTTATATTCTTACTGTAACCTATTTTTATTTTTATTTCAAATACGCAAAAAAAATACCTTATTTAATCTAAAAACAACTCCAAACATTCATCCGCAAACTTGAGTGCTAATTTATGAGCTGAGCTATTATCACATCCACAAATTTTCCAAACCATTTCGATCTCGTTCCCACCTTGCCGGATTCTTGTTGATATATTCACGGATCTTG
>JBAXKA010000022.1:0-15572 GCA_037137555.1 Candidatus Moraniibacteriota bacterium | reverse complement strand
CCTGTTTCTAGTTTTAGATATTTTATGGCAGACACAATTTAGGGGACGGTCTCATAATCTTAGTGGGCACATGAGGAGGAAATAATGGCTAAAGTGATTAGTCTACAAAAAACTAAGGAAAGAAGAGTTGAAAAAGGAGAAGCAGGTGATTTGACTGGTCTACTGAGGCGGGCTACTCTCATCTGTAAGGAGAATCTGAATTTTTCTCAAGACAAATTAAGCGTAATCAAGGAGGGACAACTCAAAAATGTTCTTGAGGGTAAAATTACTCAGGAGATTTTTTCCAGAAAACTTATTTCCAGCGATATTTTTCTGTGCGGAATTTATGTAGCTAAACTGCTTTCAGAGTTGGCATTGAGTGCTCCTGAAAGTTGGTGGGCAGTCGATTATTTCGCATCCGATGATTTACTGGCTCTCAAAAGAGGAGGTGATAGTTGCTTTATTATTTGTGGAGTCTTTCCAGAGAGAGGCAATCGCAGAATGATGAAGATTGCTTATTATCAAAAAATGGGAGTAAACTTTTATCACAAATTCTACAATCGTGCCAATATTGAGATTGGTTATCATATGAGCAATCAGTTTCAAACTATGGTAGCGATAGTTCAGAACTGTATAAAAAATTTTTAAAGGAGGGTTCAAAAATGGAAAATAATGGCTTGTGTGTATCGTGCCAAAAGGCACTAATAGTGAATTTTGAAGTAAATAAATGCTTGAATTGTGCAATTGTGCATATGCGCAAAGCACGATCAGTGTGTGTTGCAATGCTTACGCCAGCGCAACTCGATGCTTTTTATGAATATGAAAAAGCATTAGATGAGCGACTTGCAATACAAATTACAGCTATCAAGCTGTAGCAAAAAATAACCCTCCTAACGGAGCGCAAGACAGGTGCGTTAATCCTGTTTTTTTATTTAAAATAATTGCTATGACATTTCTATATAATTTTGACATGCCTAATTTTTTGGCTATCCAAAGAATCTTCTTTTTCATTCTCAGATATGTTTCAATCCTTTCCCTCTCAAAAAAGGTTAATTCTTTTCCTTTCGGCATATTCATGATGGGTTAATTTAGTTAACTCCATATGATAGCAGAAAAAGGGCTTCGGGGCTTGAATTCGGGTCAACTTGCGTGTTCTTGACTTTTTTCGCTTTTTGCATAAGAATAGCTAAGTAGGCTAATCTAAACTATGAACAGCAAGAAAAAAGAAATAAAAATGCTCTGGTGGCAACCGAGTTTAGTTTTATTTGGAAAATTAAGCGGTTGGATTGGCGGACCAATTATTGCAGCATTATTTTTGGGAAAATGGCTAGATAAAAAATATTCCACCGAGCCAAAATTATTTTTGCTTTGCGTTGGAGTAGCTTTTTTTGTTTCTACTTTTGGAATTATTAAGGACACGCTGGTTGTGATGAAAAAAATTGAAGATGATGCAAAAAAAGAAAAAGAATTGAAAAATAATCTAACAATAGAAAAATCTAAATAATTATGTCAGAACAAGCAACTCTCACAACCAACTCTGAAATTACTCAAACGCCAAGCGGGGAAGCGAGTCATGAAGCGACACTTTTTGCTGAGCCATTGGGTTATATTGGCAATCTGACAGTTACCAATTCATTATTAGCTAGTTGGATTTCTGTGATTATTCTAGTTATTTTTCTTTTTTCAGTTGGGAGAAAAATTAAAAAAGTGCCAAGGGGTTTGCAAAATATTTTTGAAATTATTCTTGAAAAAGCCCTGGAGCTAGCTGATAGTGTAACTGGTTCACGAAAAAAATCAGAAAAGTTTTTGCCAATTGCTTTGGCGCTATTTCTGTTTATTTTTGTGAATAATTGGATGGGATTGCTTCCTGGAATGGGAACGATTGGTTTTAATGAAATAGCAGAAGGGCATAAAATATTTATCCCACTTTTTCGGGGAGGCACAGCCGATATTAACACTACGCTAGCATTGGCACTTTTTGCTGTAATCGCTTCGCATATTGCCGGAGTACTCACGATTGGCACATGGAATTATTTCAATAAATTTGTTAATATTAAATTACTGCTGGAAATCCCGGGGAAAATACGCAAAGATTTTACAATTATTTTGGTCAATCCGATTAAAATTTTTGTGGGCTTAGTGGAAATTATTAGTGAATTTGCCAAAATGGCTTCACTTACATTTCGTCTTTTTGGTAATATTTTTGCAGGCGAAGTGCTTTTAGCTTCGATGATGGCACTCTTTGCTTATGTCTTGCCATTACCCTTTATGTTTTTGGAAATGATTGTAGGAATAATTCAAGCATTGATTTTTTCGATACTGGCGTTAGTCTATATGACAATCGCAACGCAAGAACATGAACATTAAAACGAGCTTGTCATTCTGAGCGAAGCGGAGCGGAGTCGAAGAATCTGTCAACGGTTATCTCAGTGTTACTATGATTGTAATATTGGCGGTAATGGAAAGCAGATCCTTCGGCTTCGTCCGAGTACGGACTTCGCTCAGGATGACTTAATCTACGATTAAGTCAGTTAATTAATTTTTTTAATTTATTTTTACGGCGACATTAAACACCATAAAAAACAGTCGACCGTTAGAATAAAAAATAATATTATGGATACAGTAATGTTGGCAAAAGCGTTGGCTATTGGAATCGGATCGATTGCACCAGCGTTTGCAATTGGAAAGATTGGTGCAAAAGCCATGGAATCAATTGGGAGAAATCCTGAATGTGCAGAAAAAATTCTGCTTCCAATGCTTTTGGCTGCTGCTTTTGCTGAAGCGGTTGCGATTTATGCTTTGGTTATCGCCTTCTCGATCAAATAATTGTTTTTCTCAGTCCCGAATGATCGGGATTGAAATAAGATTATTATTTTTTAATTATTATAACTATGGATGAATTAATTAAAACATTTCACATTGAAGTTAATCTCTTAGTGGCACAGATGGTTAATTTTACTATTGTGCTTTTGGTGCTATATAAATTTGCCTATAAACCAGTATTGAAAACATTAAACAGTCGAACAGATAAAATCGAAAAAGGACTTTCTGATGCAGACACTGCTGGGAAAAAACTAGAAGAGATTATGAAGAAAGAAAAAGAAGTTTTGGCGAATGCTAAAAAAGAAGCGCAAGAAATAATTAAGACAGCAGAAGAACAAGCTAAGGCAAATGCGACAAGCATTGTGCTTGAAGCGAGAAATCAAAATGAGAAGTTAATCGTGAGTGCTAAAAAACAAATTGAACAAGAAAAAGACAAGATGCTTTCGGAAGTGAAAGGTGAAATTGCTAATTTAGTAGTTTTGGCGACAGAAAAAATTATTGGTGAAAAATTAGACAAAGAAAAAGATAAAGAGTTAATTGAAAAAGCGATTAAATAAATTTTATGCGAATAACATCAGCCCAATACGCAAAATCTTTATATGCAGTAACTTTTGAAAAATCTCACGAGAAGATTGATATTTTAGTAGCTAATTTTGTAAAAGTTTTGGCAAAAAATGGACAACTAAAATTAAAAACTGAAATTTTGCGAAAATTCGAAGTAATATTTAATTTAAAAAACGAGATCGTTGTGGCGGAAATATATTCTCGTGAAAAACTCGGCGATGACTTAGCGGAAAAGTTGAAAAATTATATCAAAGCAAAATATTTGGCAAAAGAAGTTGTAGTTAAAAATATAATTGATGAAAAAATTAAAGGCGGAGTGATTGTAAAAGTAGGAGATGAGATTTTTGATGCGAGTGTGCAAGGGCAATTAAAAAAGTTGAAAAATATTTTGAATAATTAAGCGAGGTTTAAATTTATTTTAAAAAAATTATGAACAAGGATTACATCATCGAACAACTGAAAAAACAAATTGGTGAATTTGAAAGTGTTGCCACGACAGAAAAAATCGGAACGGTTGTGGAAGTTGGCGACGGCGTGGCGCGAATTACTGGTCTTGAAAATGCCATGGCGAGTGAAATGTTAGAATTTATAAGAGCAGACGAGAGTGATGCGAAAGAAAAGGCAGAACCAATTTATGGTATGGTTTTGAATTTGGAAGAAGATCGGATTGGTGCAATGATTCTTGGCGCTTATGAAGGAATCAAAGAAGGCGATACCGTGCGTTCAACTGGACGCGTGCTTTCTGTTCCCGTTTCAGAAAATTTTATTGGCCGTGTGATTAATCCGCTGGGAATTCCGATTGATGGAAAAGGAGCAATTGCATCTAACAAATTTATGCCGATTGAAAAAATTGCTCCGGGCGTAATCACGAGAAAATCTGTGCATCAACCATTGCAAACTGGAATTAAAGCGATTGATGCCATGATTCCAATTGGTCGTGGACAACGAGAACTAATTATTGGTGATCGTCAAACTGGAAAAACTGCGATTGCGGTAGACACTATTATTAATCAAAAAGGTCAAAATGTAAAATGTATTTATGTGGCGATTGGACAAAAAGAATCCAAAGTAGCCAGAATTGTGGCAGAACTCGAAGCGCGTGGAGCAATGGAATATACAACTGTGGTTGTCGCTGGCGCATCAGATCCAGCGCCACTGTCCTATATCGCACCTTACGCTGGTTGCACGCTAGGCGAATTTTTTATGGACAAAGGTGAGGATGTTTTAATTATTTATGATGATCTTTCTCGACACGCTTGGGCTTATCGTCAAATTTCATTAATTCTTCGTCGCCCACCAGGACGAGAAGCTTATCCGGGAGATGTTTTTTATATTCATTCTAGACTGTTGGAACGAAGTGCTAAATTAAATGAAAATTTTGGTGGCGGATCAATCACCGCATTGCCAATTATTGAAACACAATCGGGCGATGTGAGTGCCTATATTCCAACCAATGTTATTTCTATTACTGATGGACAAATTTATTTGGAAGCCGATTTATTCTATAAAGGTATTCGTCCGGCACTTAATGTGGGAATTTCTGTTTCGCGCGTGGGATCAGCGGCACAAATTAAAGCCATGAAAAAAGTGGCAGGAAAATTGCGATTGGATATCGCACAATTTCGTGAACTTGAAGCTTTTGCCCAATTCGGATCTGATCTAGATGAAAATACCAGACAAAGAATTGAGAGAGGACGAAGAACAGTGGAAATTTTAAAGCAAGGTCAATATGAGCCGATGCTTGTGGAGCATCAAGTGGCAATTATCTATGCTGTAATCAATGGATATCTTGATGATGTTGCAGTTGAACAAGTGGCAAATTGGGAACGAGATTTTCATAAATTTTTAGATTCATCCGCTAAGGCAGTGTTGGACATGATAATCGATAAGAAAGATTTAACCGATGAAGTCGTGGAAAAATTGCAAGGAGTAATTAAAGAATTTAAAGAAGTTTATCAAAGCGAACATTAAAATAATATGAATTCAGCTAGAGATATAAAGCGTCGAATAAAATCGATTAATAATACTAAAAAAATTACTCGTGCCATGGAGATGGTTTCGGCTGCTAAAATGCGCCGATCTGTTGCTAACGTGGTGGGAATTCGACCATATGCACATAGCGCTTGGAGTGTGCTCACAAATTTAACCAGAGCATTCAAGGATCATCACAAAGGACTTCTCGAGGTACGAGAAGTGAAAAGCGTGCTTGTGATCGCAATCACTTCTAATCGTGGACTTTGTGGATCTTTTAATGCCCAAGTCGCTAAAAAAATTAAAGATGAAATTACTAATCCAGAAAAATTAAAAGTTAATCGGATTGGTAATAAAAAAATAGAATCAAATATTCCCAATAACGAATTAAGAATAGATTTTATTACTATTGGAAAGAAAGGCGAGGCGATGGTGCGAAGACTTGGCAAGGAAGTTGTAGCGACATTTCCCGAGCTAACTTATTTGCCAAAAATTGAAGATGTTAGAGCTGTAGCAAAAATTGTAATTGCGGATTATCTTGAAAAGAAATATGATAAAGTGGCGGTGATTTATACTGATTTTGTTTCAGCTATTAATCAACAAACAAAAATTAGACAAATTCTGCCAGTATCAAAAGTTGACCTGGAAAAACAAATCGCTGAGATGGATATTCTAGCCAAAGAAGTTGGCTTAAAAGAGCCAGAGATTGAATATAAAATTGAGCCAAGTCCAAAAGAATTGCTAGATTATATTTTTCCCCGATTGATTGAAATGCAAATTTATCATGCTATTTTGGAATCGAATGCCTCCAAAGAATCATCAAGAATGTTGGCGATGAGAAATGCCACAGATGCGGCAGGAGAAATGGCAGATGGACTAACGCTAGCCTATAATCAGTTGCGTCAAGCAAAAATCACACAAGAAATCGCGGAAATTTCAGCAGGAAAAGCCACTCTTGAAGGATAAATATTTTAAATATTTTTTTAATTTAAAAATTATAAATGCAAAGTTATGAAAAACACAGGAAAAATTATTCAAGTTATCGGACCCGTTATTGATGTTGAATTTGAAGGTAATCTACCGGAAATTTATCATGCGCTGGAAGTTGCACTGACTGATGGTGGGAAATTAATTTTGGAAACTAATCAACATATTGGAGCGAATCGTGTGCGAACAGTGGCAATGGGATCGACTGATGGAATTAGTCGGGGAATGGGAGTGTCTGACACGGGCGCACCAATTTCTGTGCCAGTCGGAAAAGAAGTTTTGGGACGAATGTTTAATCTGCTTGGAGAAACAATTGACGGAGTGGCTGAAAAAGTTGTAACAACTAAAAAATATCCAATTCACAGAGATGCACCAAAATTTTCCGAACAATCAACCAAGGCGGAAATTTTTGAAACAGGCATCAAAGTGGTTGATCTTATTTGTCCTTTTGTGAAAGGTGGAAAAATTGGACTTTTCGGTGGCGCTGGTGTGGGAAAAACTGTTTTGATTCAAGAATTAATTAGAAATATTGCAAGAGAACATGGTGGCTATTCTGTTTTTGCTGGAGTGGGAGAGCGAACACGCGAAGGCAATGATCTCTATAATGAAATGAAGGAATCTGGCGTGTTGAAACAAACCGCTTTAGTTTTTGGTCAAATGAATGAACCGCCAGGAGCGCGTCAACGCGTAGCTTTGTCTGCTCTCGCCATGGCAGAATATTTTCGTGACGATGAAGGCAAAGATGTTTTGCTTTTTATTGATAATATTTTTCGTTTTACGCAAGCTGGATCAGAAGTGTCAGCTTTGCTTGGACGAATTCCATCAGCAGTAGGTTATCAGCCAACACTGGCAGAAGAAATGGGAAAATTGCAAGAAAGAATTACTTCAACCAAAAAAGGTTCAATTACTTCCGTGCAAGCAGTTTATGTTCCAGCCGATGACTTAACTGATCCAGCACCAGCCACAACATTTGGTCATCTTGATTCGACCGTGGTGCTTTCTCGTGCGCTTACTGAACTTGGAATTTATCCCGCCGTTGATCCATTGGATTCATCTTCCACAATTCTTGATCCAAAGATTGTTGGTGAGGAGCATTATAATGTTGCCAGAAAAGTGCAAATGATTTTGCAAAGATATAAGGATTTGCAAGATATTATTGCCATTCTTGGTATGGAAGAATTGTCCGACGATGATAAAATAACAGTTTCACGAGCGAGAAAAATTCAAAAATTTCTTTCGCAACCATTTTTTGTGGCAGAACAATTCACTGGCACACCAGGCAAATATGTCAAACTAGAAGATACAATCAAAGGTTTCAAAATGATCATCGATGGCGAGTTAGATGATATTGCAGAACAAGAATTTTACATGAAAGGTGGCATCAGCGAAATAAAAAAATAATTTTATGTCTGAATTAAAAATTAAATTTAAAATTGTTACTTCGGAGAAAACGGTCTATGACGATTTAATTGATCAAGCAACTTTTGATACGACGAGTGGTCAAATCACAATTCTGCCAAATCACCGATCATATATAACCAGCCTTGAATCTGGCGAAGCAATGATAAAAAAAAATGGTGAGGAAATTTTTCTGTCTATTTCTGGCGGGTTTATTGAATTTCATGATAATATGCTTATAGTTTTAGCGGATACGGCAGAGCGGGCAGAAGAGATTGATCTTAAACGCGCCGAGGAAGCAAGAACACGAGCAGAAGAATTAAAACGAACAGCAATTTCAACCGATGACGAAGAATATGCACGAGTGGCAGCCGCCATTCAAAAAGAATCAGCAAGAATCCGAGTCGCAAGAAAGCATTATACTAAACGAGGAATGCAAATGAAATAAGTTGTTAAAAATTAAAAAAAATATTATGTTTAATTTTGAGAACCAAGATGAAGAAAAAGAAAAAGAAAAATCTGAGCTCTGGAAAGAATCACAATCCAGTAAGCTTATTCAAGATTTGAAAAAAGGCGTAGATTTGCAAAAAACAATGGAATCTTTGCCTAATTTCAATGAAGCGTTTATGCCTCTTGATGTAATTGTTTGTTCTGATGGAAGGGTTTTGCCATTAGCAGGAGCAAAGCTGGGTCTTGCTGGTGAAGGCATTTTACTTAATCAAGAAGAATTGGATAAATTTATTAAACAATATCGCGGTAAAATAAAAAAAGTAACTAGTCATGAAGATTGTGGTGCAGCAAATAAAGCGTTTAAGGAGCAAAAAATTATGACAGGCACTGCGGATGGATTGGGCATGGATTTTGCAAAATGGCTTGCAAAACAGTTGGGAGCAACATATGAGCATCTAACTATGCAAGAAATGAGAAGTGATTTTCATGATGAGCGGGCAATTTGTTTTGATGGAACGGGAAAATTCAATCCAGCTATGCTTAGTGAGATGCCTGGTTATTTTGTTTGCAGTGGTTATGGGTTTGGACTTAGTGAAGAATATATGCAAGCGGAGCTGGAAACATTAGCTGGGATTGCTTTGGGAAATCATGGATTTGGAAATAAGTTTACAGCCGAGGATCCATTTTATATTATTATTTCCGCAAAGGACGACGCACAATTAAAAACAATGGAATTGGTTGCCAAGAAGGTAGCTGATAAATTTGAAAATAGAGTTAAAGTTAGGGGATTCATAAGCAGTTTTTTAACAAAACAAGAAGAGGAGAATTAGAAAATGGGGTACTTATCAGAAGGCGAAAGAGGTTTTGTGCGGAAAATGAAAAAACTGCACATTCTTAGGAATTTTTCTGCTGATGATATGAGGCAGATCACAAAGAATGGCGGGGTTATGTTGACTTGTTCTGATGGCGATGTTGATATTTCAAAATATCATAGCTTTGCCATAAGTGGGCGACCACATGAGATAAAAGTTTTTGGTGGAACATTAAATGTCTGCCAAGAATACAAAGGTCATGATGTTGAAGAAGAAAATGTGATTGTCAAGAATATTATCAAGGGTTTCTTGGCGAAACAGACAAAAACATTATTTCTCGATCATCATTTTCCTTGTGGAATGGCGGGAAAATATGGTCATGGCATCGCAGAAGTTTTATGCTTTGCCTATTTGTCCAATCTGAGATTTCGCAAGGATCTCAGAAAAAAAATCAATGCGATTCTTCCTGTTGAATTGAACTTGAGAGAAGAAAGAGTTTTTGACTTTTTTCATGTAAAATGGTTCAACAAAAAAGGGGAAGAAGAGCAGAGTATGTATCTTTTTGACCCCGACTTGTATGCGGACTACTTTGTCCTTCCACAGGCGGAGTTCGGACATTTTTGAAAATCAACAACTTACCCACCCGGCAATGCTCGGGTGGTTTTTATTTTTTGGAATAATAATTAGTTTATGCTAAGCTGAAATTTATGCAACAAGCAGATAAAAAATTGATCATAAACTTTTTAGCGGGTGATGATAAATCATTTGAGCTTTTGGTAAATAATAATTTAAAAGCAGTCTATAATTTCCTCTATCGTTTAACTGGAGGAGACACGGCATTGACGGATGATTTAACGCAAGAAACTTTTCTTAAAGCTTGGAAAAATATTAAACACTTTAATCCAGAAAAGAATTTTAAAACTTGGTTATTTGCAATTGCCCAAAATAATGCACGCGATTTCTGGAAAAAGAAAAAAACTTTGTCATTTTCGCTTTTTGAAAATAGCGATGGATATAATAAATTAGAAGAAATTGCAGAAGAAAAATTATTGCCAGATGAAATCTTGGAACAAATTGAATCTGTCGAGGAAATAGAAAAAAAAATAAAAAAGCTTCCCGAAAAATATCAAACCATACTATTTCTCCGCTATAAGGACGATTTAAATCTGGCAGAAATTGCTAGTATATTAAATATTCCGCAAAATACTATCAAGAGTCAGCATCAAAGAGCGCTCAGTGCCTTGAAAAAAGAATTTTTGCATCCATAAACAATTCCCAGTCGTAGTACTAGCGAGACATGTGCGTTTAATAGTTTTTATGTTTTTTTTTCATTTTATTTCATAAAACATTAAGCGCGCAAGTCTCAAAAGTATTATGCACCATAAATTAAAGCAACTATTTCAAAATATCAACGAGTTGAATCCGCCAAAAGTATTGGCTGATTTTATTTTTTCGCGAATTGAAAGAGAAAAAAATAGAAAAGCTAAAAGACAGCTAATTTTTTCTTATTGCGGATTAGCAGGATCTTTCATTTTTGCGATTGGCGTAGGAAGTATTTTTGGTCAAACATTTTTACAATCAGAATTCTGGACAATGTTTTCTCTTGCATTTTCCGATGGGGTGATTGTGTTGAGAAATTGGGATATATTCTTTCTTTCATTGCTTGAAACATTGCCAACTATGCATATTATTATTTTTTTGGTTCCAGTTTTCACAATGCTAATTTCAGCTAATTTTTATTTTATTAATAAGAATAGCTATAAACATAAATTTATTTATTAAACCTATGAGCACACAAGAATTAGTTAAGTCGAAAAAAATTAAAGTAGCTGTCGCAGTAGTGGGATTTTTTCTCATTGTTTTTATTAGTTTCGCTGGTGGCATGGCAGTCGGATTACATAAAGCAAAATTTTCTTATCAATGGGGACAGAACTATGAAAGAAATTTTATGGGATCGGAAAAAGGGAATGGTCGAGAAAAAGAATCTGCTGGTTGTGCTGGCAAGATGATGGGAGGTTGCACTGGTGGTGGAATGCAAAATTTTCCTCGCAACGCTGAAGGACAAAATTTTCGCAATGCACATGGACTAGCAGGAACAATACTTTCTATTTCCGATAATAATTTAATTATAAAAGATCGCGACAACAAGGAAGCGACGATCGCAACAACAGAAAAAACACTTATTAAGCGAGGAGTGGATGATTTAAAAATTACAGATCTTAAAGCCAATGATCAGCTTGTTATTATGGGAACACCTAATGATCAAGGAGTTGTTACGGCAGATTTAATTCGTGTTTTTAGTAATCAATCAAATTAATTTCATGAAAAAGAAATATATTTTAAGCATCGTTGCAATTATTATTATCGGCGGGAGTTATTACTGGTATAGCAAAACTAATACTACCAGCGTTGCTCCAATATATAAAACTGCTACGGCAGAAAAGGGCACACTAACAACTTCTATTTCTGGATCGGGCAATGTGATTGTTGATCAGCTTGCCACAGTCGATCCAACTATTTCTGGCACCGTAGCGGGCTTAGCAGTGAAGGTTGGCGATTCAGTTAAAAAAGGTCAATTACTTTTTACAATTATAAATGACCAACTGGGCGTGAGTGCAGCCAAAGCTAGTGTTAGTTATTCGCAAGCAAAGAAATCACTTGATGATGCAAAATATACAAAAAAACAAGCCGAAGCAGATTATCACGCTAATCCCAAAAAAATATTAAAAGACAAAATAGCCCTGACTCAAAAATCGATTGATATCGCCACGGAAAGTTTGGCAGTATCTGCAGCAGATTATCAAAATCAATTGGCCGATGCTTCCAAGCGGAAAGTAACAGCACCAATTGATGGAACAGTTAATGAGATAAATATAAAAAATGGAGATGACCTAGGAAAAAGTTCTTCTAGCACTTCCAATACATCGCCAATTATTATCGGCGATCTGGGAACATTAAAATCTCAATTGGCCATCAATGAAATAGATGTGCCTAATATTTCAGAAGGTCAATCCGTAAAACTTAAATTTAGTGCTATAGACGGATTGGAGCTTTCTGGAAAAGTTGAAAAAATTGATTCCCTAGGAACGATCACGCAAGGAGTTGTAACCTATAATGTAACAATTGGTTTTGATGTGACTGATCCAAGAATAAAACCTCAAATGAGTGTTTCGGCAAACATTATCACTGAAGTCAAGAAAGAGGTTTTGCTTGTGCCAAACAGTGCTGTGAAAGTTAAAAATGGTGAAAGTTTCGTAGAAGTTTTAAATAATGGAAATAAAAAGCCTACTCAAAAAACTGTCAAAATTGGATCGGCTAATAATACAGATACGGAAATAATTAGTGGAATTAATTCTGGCGACAAGGTGGTCACGCAAACAATAAGTGCAACGGCGAAAACTTCTGCAACTTCTTCAGGTGCTGGTACTAATCGCGGTGGCATGGGTGGATTTATGGGACACTAAACTTGAATTATTATGATTGAATGTAAAAATTTAGTAAAAACTTACACAAATGGCGATATAAAAACTAATGCTTTAAATGGAGTTTCCTTTAGTATAAAAAAGGGTGAGTTCGTTTCAATTATTGGTCCGTCTGGTTCAGGAAAATCAACTTTGATGCATATTCTTGGTGCTTTGGACACACCAACGAGTGGTGAATATTTTTTAGATGGACATGAGGTTTCCAAACTTGCTGATGACGAGCTATCTGATTTGCGAAGAAATAAAATTGGTTTTGTTTTTCAATCTTTTAATCTCTTGCCACGAACAACAGTGTTGCGAAATGTAATGTTGCCACTGCTTTTTTCCGGCAAGTCTCAAGCTGAAAGAGAAAAAAAAGCTAAGGCATGTTTGCAATACGCTGGCATGGAAGAAAGTAAATTTTATAATTTATCCAATCAATTATCTGGTGGACAAATGCAACGCGTGGCAATTGCCCGATCGCTTGTCAATGATCCGGCTATAATTTTGGCGGATGAGCCAACCGGAAATCTCGACACAAAAACTAGCGCAGTGGTTATGCAAGCTTTTCAAGAACTAAACCAAAAAGGGCATACTATAATTTTAATTACACATGAAATGGATGTGGCAGATTGCGCTAATCGGATAATTTATGTTCGTGATGGAATCATCGAAAAAGATGTTTTGAATAAACCCCGAGATCATTATTTGCCGTAATTATTTTATTTTGTTATATGCTAATCGATTTATTAAAAGAAACAATTTGGTCGCTCGCTGGCAATAAAATTCGTTCCGGTCTTACGATTTTGGGAATTGTTATTGGTATTGCTTCGGTCATCACGATGGTTGCTATTGGACAAGGCGCTAAAAATTCTATCGAAAGTAGCATTGAATCAATTGGTTCTAATTTAATTATGATCACGCCAGGAGCACAACGAGTCGCTGGTGTTAATCAAGGCGGTGGCAGTTCGCAAACATTAACAATCGAAGATGCAGATGCCATAAAAGCAGAAATAACAAATGTCAAAGCCGTTGCTCCTTCCGTAACAAAACGCTCACAATTAACGGCCAAGGGAAATAATACAAACACCCAAATCACAGGCACTAATGCGGATTATTTAATTGCTAGAAATGTAACAATCGATTTTGGAACTTTTTTTAGTGAGCAACAAATGAAAAGCTCGGCAAAAGTGATTGTGCTTGGACCAGCAACGAGAGATGATTTATTTGGGGTGGATGTTAATCCCATTGGCCAAACTATTCGAGCAAATAATATGGATTTTCAAGTAATTGGTGTCACGGCTTCCAAGGGTGGATCAGGATTTAGTAATCAAGACGATGTGGCTTATGTGCCATTGACTAGTGCACAACATTATTTAACCGGAAATGAATTTGTGAATAATATTAGTGTGGCCGCTCAAGATCAAGCTTCAATGATATCAGTGCAAGATCAGGTTTTTGAATTATTATTAAAACGCCACAATATCAAAGATGCGACACAAGCTGATTTTAGTTTGATGAATCAAAATGATATTATCGCCACAGCCACAAGTATCACTGGCACTTTTACAATATTGCTCTCTTCGATTGCCGGAATTTCCTTGCTAGTTGGTGGAATTGGCATTATGAATATGATGCTCACAACTGTTACAGAACGAACACGCGAAATTGGTTTGCGAAAAGCTGTTGGCGTGCGAAAGATTTATATCAATTTACAATTTTTAGCCGAAGCCGTGCTTCTGACTTTTTTGGGTGGTGCAATGGGAATTATTTTAGGCTGGATAGCGTCACTGCTCATTTCGCATTTTGTGAGTAGTTTAAAAACAAGTATCTCATTGTCGGCCGTGCTTTTGGCCTTTGGCGTTTCTGCCGGAGTAGGGATTATTTTTGGATTTTATCCTGCGCGTCGTGCAGCAAATTTAAGTCCGATTGAAGCCTTGCGTTATGAATAATTAAAGTATCGGGCGAAAAACTTTAAGTAAGGCTAAAATAATATAATCACTAATTCTCATTTTATATTTTTTTGGTTCAAATTTTGTGGAATGCTTTTTCCAATTTAGAATAACTTGCTCCAACTCATGGAGCAATTTTTTTTCACGAAAGAAAATTCCCACTTCAGAATTTAATTGAAAAGAAAAAAAATCTACATTTTGCGTTCCAATTAAACCTTCGGCCTTATCGATAATTAAAAGCTTAGAGTGATTCATTGTTTTGGCGAGATAAAAATTTATACCTAGAGAATTAAGATTGTGCATATAACGAAAATTTAAAAGATTCATAATCTGCCAGTCAACTTTTTTGGGAATAAGAATTTCAACCACAACTCCACGCCGAATTGCATCATCTAAAAGAGCAATTAACCAACGCGGTGGTGTAAAATATGGCGTCGCAATTTGAATCAAACTATTTGCCGCAGAAATTTTTTCAATATAATGTTTTTTGAGTGTATAAATATTTTTTGTTGGCCAATGTTCAAGCAACCAAAATTTCAATTTAACAATCAACTTTTTTTCGCGATAATTTAAAATTTTTTTATTTTTCCCACCCGCCATTGTATATGTATAGGCAAAAGATCGCAATAAATTTTTCACAATCTTCCCGTGTATTTCCAATTGAAGATCATGCCAATATTTAAACCGCTTGCCAATATTAACTCCTCCGACGAAAGCGATTTTTTCATCAACAATTAAAATTTTTCGATGAATATGGCGAAGCCAATGACTAAAAAAAATAAATTCAATAGCTGATTTATTGTTATCTTTTGCAATTTCTTCTTTTAAGATTTTGCTACCATAAGCATCCGCAACAACAATTACACGAACTCCCGAATCAGCTTTGGCTTTTAATTTTTCAATAAAATTATGCCTTTTATTAGTATCATCAATAAAAATATACATTTCGAGATAAATGGATTTTTGAGCACCATCAATCGCTCGGAGCATTGCGTCCCAGGCTTTCCATGAAGTTGTGTGAAGAGAATATTTCATTTGATTGTATTGTAGCATGTTTTAAAAATAATAAAAAATAAAAAATTGTTGCATTCCCCAAATCCATGCTACAATAAAAACATAATATCACCTAAAAAAACAAAATAAAAAATGATAATTTTGTCTAAACTAAAAAACAA
>JBAXKA010000021.1:0-15619 GCA_037137555.1 Candidatus Moraniibacteriota bacterium | reverse complement strand
GTGTTGAGTAATAATCAGGAACTGCTGAAAAACTATTTTTATGATATTTTGCAAAAAGATATTATAAAAAGACATGAAGTGCGGGAAAAGGATATATTGGAAAAAATGGCTGTTTTTCTTTTGAGTAATTCGGGTAAGATTGTGACCATAGAATCTCTCAAGAAAACATATAATCTTTCCTTTGAAACGGTCTCTTCGTATTTAGAATATTTCAAGGAATCTTTTTTGATTTTTGAATTGACTCAATTTTCCTATTCATTAAAAAAACAAAGCAAAGCTTTAAAAAAAATCTATGCGGTTGATACGGGATTAGCTAATAATGTTTCTTTTCGATTTTCGGAAGATCAAGGACGAATATTGGAAACTGTTGTTTTTTTGGAACTCAAGAAGAGGTCAGGTGAGATTTTTTATTTCAAAAATGAGGACGGCAGTGAGGTGGATTTTTTGGTAAGAGAGAAAAATGTCAACAAGGAATTGATTCAAGTCTCATGGGAATTAGAAGATGCAGAAACTAAAAAGAGAGAAATTGACAGTCTCTTGAAAGCAATGAGAGATCTAAAATTAAAAAATGCAACTATTCTTACGAATAATAAAACTGAGGAATTAATTTTTGATGAAGGAGTAATAGCAATCAAGCCGGCGGTTAGATGGATTTTGGAGAATATTTATTGAAAATAAGGTCTTAACAATCGTCTATCAATCGTCTATAATTAGGCTATATTAAATAGATTAAAATAGTATGCTTAAGCCAAAATACATCATTTCTAACCGATTATTGTCAAATATCAAACGAATAACTGAAATTATTACAGACCTAAACAACCACAGCTTTTCTGGCGTTGTTTTGACTGATCTGGAAAAAAGAGCGCGGGAAATATCAGCCTTTTCTTCTACGAGTATCGAGGGTAATCCTTTGCCACTGACCGATGTTAAAAGAATTCTAAAAACTAGACCGGAACATATCCGCGACAGTGAAAAAGAAGTTCTAAATTATAATATAGCCTTGATTGATCTGAATGGTCTAATCAAAAATAAAGAGCTGATTTTTGATTTAGCCTTAATTTTAAAAATTCAAGGGACAATTACTGATGGCTTAATTGAAGAATATCGTTGTGGACAACTACGCCAAGAACCAGTTTTTGTTAATAATCCCAAGACGCGCCAAGCTATCTATCTCCCGCCAGAGCACTCAGAAGCATCTCAGCTAATGGAAGACTTATTGGATTTTATTCGTAATAACGAAAAGATAATTGATCCTTTAATTTTAGCGGGAATTTTTCATAAACAATTTGTTATCGTGCATTCCTTTATTGACGGTAATGGGCGAACAGCTCGCTTGGCTTCGAAAGTATTGTTGGCTAAAATGGGATTGAATACTTTTAATCTTTTTAGTTTTGAAAATTATTATAATAAAAATGTCAGTAGATATTTCGAAGAAGTCGGACTCGTTGGCAATTATTATGACATTTATAATAAAATTGATTTTACTTCTTGGTTAGAATATTTCACGGATGGTATTATCGATGAATTATTGAGAGTCAGTAAACATCTGGAAATGGAAAATATTTCTCCAGAAAACGAATTAAAGGAGTATCATCAGAAAATTATCAGTTACATAAAAAAATTCGGGTATATTGCTGATCGCGATTACACTAAGTTAACCACGCGTGCAAAACCTACGAGAAATCTTGATTTTAGAAAATTAATAGAATTGGGCATTATTGAAAAAGCAGGCAATGGCAAGGCGACATACTATAAATTAAAGAGAGAATAAATAAAACATTATTTTTTTTAAAGCAAGCCTTCTTTTTTTAGATATTTTCTGATCTGACTTTTTGCCAGAGAAGTACGCACAAATTTTAGCCAATCACGGCTGGGATTTTTTCGATCACGAGTAGTGAGAATTTCAATTACTTCACCATTTTGAATTTTGTAATCCAGTGTAACCATTTTGCCATTAGCCTTGGCTCCTGTGGTGCGGTTGCCAACTTCTCCATGGATATGATAGGCAAAATCAACCGGTGTAGCATCTTCTGGCAGATCAATAATATCACCGCGTGGAGTGAAAGCAAAAATATGATTTTTAAAAAAATCGATCTTAAGTCCTTCCATAAACTCAGTGTCATCCTTGCCTAGTTCTTTTTGCCATTCGCGTAATTGATTAACCCAAATCAATTCTTTTTCGGGCACAGCGTGTTTGCTTTTGAGAAAAAAGTTTTTTAATGTTCTCTTTTTTTCTGAATAAATCCAATGTGAAGCAATACCAAATTCTGCTTCGTCATCCATTTTTTTAGTTCGAATTTGCACTTCCAGAAAAATTCCTCCTGGTCCAAAAATGGTAGTATGAATTGATTGATAACCATTTGGTTTTGGCAGAGAAATATAATCTTTAATGCGACCAACAAGCGGGCGATATTTTTTGTGAACAATGCCCAGTGTTTCATAGCAATTAACTAATTCTGGCACAATAATTCTGATGCCAATCAAATCATAGACTTTGCTGATGTTCATATCATGCCTTTTTAATTTTTGATATAAGCTATGAATATGTTTTGTTCTGCCAAAAATAGTCAGAACATTAATGCCTTCTTTTGTAAGTTCTTTTTTGAGTTCGCTAACCATTTTATCGATATATTTTTTTCTTTGGCCATATTGGTCAGCGACAAGTTTTTCCGTGAATGCAAAATTTTCTGGATCAAGATATTTGAAAGATAAATCTTCAAGACGAACTTTGATTTCTCCAATTCCCAAGCGATTAGCAATCGGCACAAAAACCTCCATTGTTTCCATTGCAATTCGTTGTTGTTTTTCCGGCGGAAGGTGTTCCAATGTTTCCATATTATGCAAACGATCGGCCAGCTTAATGAGCACAACTCGAATATCAGAAGCCATTGCCAAAAACATTTTGCGTAAATTTTCCAAATAAAATTCTTCTTTCGATCCGCGTAATTTAATTTTGCCAAGTTTGGTTACGCCATCAACTAGTGTGGCAACTTCCTTGCCAAATGTGTGTTCAAGCTCTTTTAGTGTTACTGCGGTATCTTCTGGCACATCATGCAAAAGTCCAGCGGCGATTGTTTTTGATCGAAGTCCAATTTTGGCCAAGGTAACTACGGCATGCAAGGGATGCTGAATATAATCATCCGTGCCAGATTTGCGTTTCTGTCCCAAATGGGCTTTTTCAGCAAGCGCATACGCACTACGAATCAAGGCTTCTTCCTTAAAATCTAATTTAAGTTTAACATTTTTTAGGACATCCTCGATTGTAATTTTTTTCTCAATGGACATAGAATTGATTTAAATAATGGCAATTATTTTTCAAAATTACATTCTTTGCTGGAACATTTTGCTTTGCCTCTGGTGGCGAAAAGCAAAAGGGCGTTGCACTCGGGACAGTTTTCTCCAGTCGGTTTATTCCAAACTGAAAAATCACAAGCCGGATAGGTATTACAACCGAAAAATAAACGGCCTTTTTTGGATTTCCGTTCCACGATATCGCCAGTCTTACATTTTGGACATTTGATGCCGGTTTTATTTTCAATGCGTTTAATATTTTTGCAGGTGGGATAATTTGAGCAACCCAGAAATGTGCCAAATTTGCCTTTTTTTACGGCCATTTTAGCGCCACATTTTTCACAAATTTCTCCTGAAAATTCTTGTTCCATTTTTTTCTCTTCACCAGTTTTTTCCGTATAGCGACAGTTAGGATAGTTTGAGCAAGCGATGAATTTTCCAAAGCGACCGAATTTCATAATTAAATCACCACCACAATCAGGACAATTTTTGTTTAATTTTTCTTGAAATTCTTCTTTTTTGACATCTTTGGTTTTGGCGGTTAGGTTCGCATGAAATGGTTCATAAAAAGCTTTAATTACTGGCACCCATTTTTTAGCACCTTCAGCAATTTCATCAAAATCTTTTTCAAGTGTTGCAGTAAATTTCATATCAACAATTTGCGGAAAATGGGCAACTAAAATATCACTGACAAGCGTGCCGATTTCTAGGGGAAATAATCTTTTTTCTTCATTTTTATCGACATATTTTCTTTCAATAATTGTGGAGATAGTTGGGGCATAAGTGGAAGGACGGCCAATACCATTTTCTTCTAAAACTTTCACAAGCGTTGCTTCGTTATAGCGAGGAGGTTGGGCTGTAGTTTTTCCTTCAGCATTTGCCAAAACTAATGCTAGTTCATCGCCAGTTTCCATTAAAGGCAAAAGTGTATCAGTTGTGGCAGATTTTTTGTCAGCATAAACTTTTAAATAACCTTCAAAAGTTAAAATTGATCCGCTGGCACTAAGTGCATAAATATTTTTTGCTGGTTTCATTGTGGCAGAAATATCCGCCTTGACTGAATTGAAAACAGCGCAAGACATTTGCGAAGCAATCATTCTGTTCCAAATTAATTTATAGAGTTTATATTGTCCAGGTTCTAATTTTGTTTTTAACTCGTCTGGTGTTTTTTCTGGATAGGCTGGTCTGATCGCTTCATGTGCTTCTTGCGCACCTTTGGATTTATTTTTAAAATAACGCGGACTTTTCAAGGCGTAATCATTTCCAAATATTTTTTGAATAGTTTTTTGCGCTGAGATTAGTGATTCCAAGGAAAGATTGAGACTGTCTGTTCTCATGTAAGTAATAAATCCTTGTTCATAAAGTTTTTGAGCAAGCACCATTGTTTGTTTTGAGCTATAACCTAATGTGCCAATGGCGGATTGCTGTAGTGTAGATGTTGTGAAGGGTGGTGGTGGAGTTTTTGTAGTGGCTCTTTTCGCAATCGCTTCAACTTTGTATTGGCATTTTTCTAAATCAGTAATTATTTCTAGCGCAGTTTTTTCTTCAGCGAGAATAGTTTTTCTGATTTTATAATCACCAGCGAAAAGTTCCAGTGTGATCACTGATTCAATTTTTTGGTCATTTTTTTTGACAAGATCGGCTGAAAATTCAGCATCTTTTCCGCCAGCTTCAGTTTTCAGGATTAAATTTATTTTCCAATAATTTTCAGACTTGAATTTTATGATTTCTTTTTCTCGTTCAACGATAATACGAAGAGCCATTGATTGTACTCGTCCAGCACTAAGACCACGACGAATTTTTTTCCAAAGAAAAGGCGAAAGTTCATAGCCAACTAAACGATCAAGAATTCTTCTGGCTTGTTGCGCATCAACTAAATTTAAATCTAGCTCACGAGGAGTGGCCAGTGCTTTTTCAATGGCCGTTTTAGTGATTTCATGAAAAACAATGCGAGAAATTTTCTCACCCTTAAAGTTTTTATCCAGTTCGAGTGCTGTGGCAAGATGCCAAGAAATTGCTTCTCCTTCACGGTCTTCGTCAGTTGCTAGGATTACTCCGTCAGCTTTCTTGGCTAGTTTTTTTAATTCAATAACACGATCAGCTACTTTATTGGGAATGACATACTGCGGAGCAAAATCATGTTCAATATCAATACCCATTTCTTTTTCAGGCAAATCACGAATATGACCAAAACTAGACTTAACAATATAGCTTTTGTCAAGAAATTTTGTAATGGTTTTAGCTTTGGTGGGGGACTCAACAATAATCAGTTTCATAAATTGCAAAAATAATAGAAATTAAACATCTACTAGCTACTATAAACCAAAATCAGATTTTCTCCAAGTTTTAAATAATACCCGCTGTTTTTAGGATGCCAACCACTCCAATGATAATCCAAAATACATTTAAGAGTGTATAGGCTTTGTCCTTTTTTAAAACAGAGCACCAGGAAAGAATCAGGGCGTCCATTGTGTTAAATATCCAAACAAACATAAACGGACTAGCGGGACCAAGCCAGCTGACGAGTGAAAAGCTGGAAATGCGCATTACGACACCGACCAATTCAAATGTCTTAATATTTTTGCTGATAAAATTATTTAATGGTTTCATGAATTTAGCTCTTAGTTAATTATTTTTTTACTGCAACAAAATATAATTTTGTCCGCCAAGATTTTTAATCCAGCCTTTAATTTCCATCATCGTAAGGGTGGATGAAATCACTGAAACAGTTAAGTCGGATTGTTTGGCGATAGTATCAATATGCAAGGGAACATTAGAAAGAATAGTCAATAAAATTTCTTCTTCTTTATTATCTGGTAATTTCAACATAGTTTGTTTTGTGGGTGTTGCTTGCGAAAAATTAAATTCTTCCAAAATATCTTGTACGCAAGTAACCATTTTGGCGCCAGATTTGATTAAATTATTTGTGCCAATTGAAGTGGGGGAGAAAAGCGATCCGGGAATCGCAAAAACTTCACGATTACTTTCCATCGCCATGCGAGCCGTGATAAGTGCGCCACTTTTTTCACCAGCCTCGATGACTAATGTGCCAAGCGAAAGACCAACAATTATTCTATTTCTGGCGGGAAAAGTCATTCGCGTCGGTTGAGTTCCTGGTGCGTAATCGCTCAAAAGCATTCCGCCTTTTTCAATAATTTCTTGCGCAAGATTAAAATTAGCACGCGGATAAATACTTTCATCATCAACGCCACTTCCCAAAACGGCGATGGTTTTTCCTTGTGTTTTGAGAGCACCTTGATGTGAAATAGCATCAATGCCCAAAGCTAAGCCGCTGACAATAGCAAAACCAGCAAGAGCTAAGTCATGAGCAAAAGTGCTTGCGAGTTGTTCTCCATAAGCGGAGAATTTTCGTGATCCTACAATTGCGATGGTGGGCATTTCGTTAAAAACAAATTCTCCCCGAGTATAAATAAGATAAGGCGGATTATGAATTTCTTTAAGTAGCTTTGGATAATCAGCACTAGCAAAATCAATTACGCGAATATGGGCTTTTTCTATTTTTTCCCATTCGGCATCAGGATTAAGTTTTTGTTTTTCAAGAAATATTTTTTCCGGCAATTTATCTCCGCCTAAAACATTTTGCAAGGCAGGCAAATCTGCTTGCCAAATATTTTCAGCCAAGCCAAAAGCAGAAAGAAGCAGTTTCATTTTTTGTGGTCCAACCCCGTCAATTTTATTGAGTGCATGTAAGTATTTCATTTTTTAATAATAGCACAGTTTACAAATATTAATCTAGCTGATAGTATTTAAAAAGTAAGATTTTAAAAATATTTGGAGAGGTGGCTGAGCGGTTGAAAGCACCACACTGCTAACGTGGCAAGGGATAAAACCCTTCGAGGGTTCAAATCCCTCCCTCTCCGCCATAAATAAAAAAGAAAAATATTTGGAAGCGTGGCCGAGTGGTTGAAGGCAACAGTCTTGAAAACTGTCATACCGGAGACGGTATCAGAGGTTCGAATCCTCTCGCTTCCGCATTAAGTTTGCCTAATTTATTTTTTGTGTTTTTAAATTTTTCCCAAACTCAAATCATTGATCTTTTATTGCACTATAAATATCTTATTTTTTTTCCACTAGTTGTAATCGAAGGACCTATCGTTACTGTTATCGCTGGATTTTTGGCGTTCTTGGGTTATTTTGATCTGCGTGTGCTTTATATTGTTGCTTTGATGGGAGATTTAGTAGGAGACACACTATATTATTCGATTGGCTATTTTGGTGGCAAGCGAATTTTTTCACGAGGACATTTTTTCTGGATCAAAATTGAGCAAGTACAAAAACTAAAAAATCATTTTAGTAAGCATCTTGGAAAAACATTACTTTTTGCTAAATGGACACATTCAATGGGCGCTCTAATCTTAATCGCAGCCGGCATGGCGAAAGTTTCCTGGAAAAAATTTATCGGATTTAATTTTATCGGCACAGTGCCAAAAACACTCGCTTTTTTATTGATTGGCTATTATTTTGGTCGAGCTTATGCTAGAATTGATACATATTTGAGCTACATAACAATTGCTGTTTTTTTTAGTATTATTCTTGTGTGGGGTATTTATTTTTTTATTACAAAATGGAACAAATCTCGTGTATAATTCCAGCCTACAATGAAGAAAGCCGAATTGGCAATATATTGCAAGTGGCTTGTGGTCATCCATTAATAGCCGAAGTAATTGTTATTGATGATGGCTCAAAAGATCAGACTTGCAAAATTGTTGAAGAATTTAATAAGGCTAAATTAATTAAGCACGAAAAAAATAAAGGTAAGAGTCGAGCAATTTTGACAGGAATCGCGAAAGCGAAATGTGAAATTATTTTTTTGCTCGATGCTGATTTATTAAAATTAAAATCCCAAAACATAACCGAGCTTATTGATCCAGTTATTTCTGGCGAAGCGGATATCGCAATTAGTTTGAGAAAAAATGCTCCTTGGCCGTATCGAAAAATTGGACTAGACTTTATTTCCGGTGAAAGAGTTTTTCGTAAAAAAATATTAGCAAAGCATATTGAAAAAATAGCCCAACTGCCGGCGTATGGATTTGAAGTTTATTTAAATAAATTGATTATAAAAAATAAATTAAAATTAAAAATAGTTTTTTGGCAAAATGTTATTAGTCCATGGAAACATCAAAAGGGTAATTTATGGACAGGGATTCGAGGTGAAATAATGATGAGTTGGCAAATCTTGAAAACAATCTCTATTTTTGAAATAATCTATCAAATTATAAAAATGCTAACACTAAAAATATGAAAATCAGTTTTGTTATTCCAGCTTATAATGAAGAAAAATATATTGGGCAATGCCTTGACTCTGTTATATGTGAAATAAAACGAAGCAAGGTTGATGCGGAAATTATCGTAGTTAATAATGCTAGCACAGACAAGACAAGAGAAATTGTGGCGAAATATGCTAATGTTAAAATTATTGATGAAATGCAAAAAGGATTAGTGAAAGCTCGTCAAGCTGGTTTCGGGGCATCTTCGGGAGAAATTATCGCCAATGTTGATGCGGATATTATTTTAGCCGCTGGCTGGATTGAAAAAGCCCTAAAAGAATTTTCTAAAAATAAAAAATTAGTGGCACTTAGTGGTCCTTATATTTATTACGATCGATCGCTTTGGATAAACTGTCTAGTCTGGGTGTATTATTTTGTTGGCTATGCTGTTCATTTTTTTACACAATATATTTTGAAAAAAGGTGCAATGCTTCAAGGTGGTAATTTCGTGCTTAGGCGAACAGCGTTGGAAAAAATTGGTGGGTTTGATGTGCGAATTGATTTTTTTGGTGAAGATACAGATATCGCACAAAGAATTCAAAAAGTGGGACAAGTTAAGTTTTCTTTTTTATTTCCTATGCGCACTTCGGCCAGGCGATTTTCAAATGAAGGTTTTGTTTCAACAGCCTTCAAATACGCGATCAATTATTTTTGGGTAACTATTTTTCAAAAACCTTTTTCTAAAAAACATAATGATATAAGATAAAAAAATATGCTAGCATTAAAAAAAATATTTTCTGAGTATGGTCATTCGTGGAAACAAAAAGAATATTTACTGTCTTTTTTGATAAGTATTTTGTTGATAGCTGGCAGTGTTATGAGCAATCATTTTGCCTTATTATATATCAATAAAAGTGTGGGCAATCATGTTAGTGATATTCTTTTGGATAATTTACCAGTAGTGAATGTCAATTTTATTATCAATGAAGTTACTTGGTTTTTTATTTGGTTTGTACTTTTTTTATTATTTATAAAACCTCAGCGAATTCCCTATGTGCTTAAAAATTTGGCCTTGTTTATTTTTATTCGGTCTATTTTTATTTCCCTAACGCATCTTGGTCCAATCCCTGATCATTCTTTTCTTAGTCGGCATGATATTTTGTCTAGCATTGCTTCGGGCAATGATATGTTTTTTTCTGGACATACTGGCATGCCATTTCTACTGGCTTTGATTTTTTGGGAAAATAAACTTTTGCGTTACATTTTCTTTTTTGCTTCGCTAATGTTTGGTGCCAGCATGATCTTGGGACATTTGCATTATTCCATTGATGTTTTTGCCGCTTTTTTTATTTCGCATAGTATCTATCGAATTGGAAAACGCTTGTTTCAAGCGGATCATGAGCTCTTCCATACGCTTTGAATTGGCACTCTTGACAGGTGAGTGCTAATAATATAAAATGAAACCATGGAAGAAAGACAAGAGAAAATTCTAGCCGCAGTGGTTGAAGAATATACGGCGACAGCAGTGGCCGTTGGTTCGAAGATTCTTTCTGATAAATATTTCCAAGATTTGAGTTCGGCGACAATCAGGAATGATATGGCCGAGCTGGAAAAAGTTGGTTTTCTCTATCAACCACACACTAGCGCCGGACGAATTCCAACCGACAAAGGCTATCGTTATTTCGTCGAAGAAATCATGGCAGAACAGGAGTTGAGCTTGGCTGAACAGAAGAAAATGCAAGTAGAACTTTTAAAAATGAAAGCGCAAAATAATCGACTTTCTCGTGCGACTGCTAAATTATTATCTTCGCTTAGTGGCAGTCTGGCAGTAACAGGATTTGAAAAAGAGTTTTATGATTTTGGCATAAAAGAACTTTTGGAAAATCCGGAATTTCAAGAAATCGATGAATTTTGCAAAGTAGCAGAGGCGTTAGATTATATTGACGAAAATGTTGATGTAATTTTAAAAAAGATTAAACTGGGAGAAACTAAAATATTCATTGGTAAAGAAAATCCCATCAAGGGCATTTCTAATTGTTCGATGATTGTTTCGCCATATGAAACACAAGAAGGCGAAAAAGGCTTGCTGGCAATTATTGGACCAAAACGCATGAAATATGCCAAAAATAAATCGTTAATGGAATATATGAAAAAATTTTTAAGTTCAAGTGCGATAATTTTAATTAGTCTAAATTTTATTTAAAAACATGACAGAGGAAAAAAAAACAGAAGAAAATATAGCCGAAAAAAAAGAGGCACCAATAAAAGAAAGCAAGAAATTTTTTAAAAAAGCAGAGAAGCATGAAACTAAAGAAGAAGAATATCTGCTTGGCTGGAAGCGCTGTTTGGCGGATTTTGAAAATTATAAAAAACGTCAGCAAGAGAATCAAAAAAGTCTGGGGGAATACTTGAAAGAAGATTCAGCTTTGCAAATTTTGCCGGTAATCGATAATTTCCGTAGTGCGACTGAACATGTTCCCGAAGAACAAAAAGAAGTTCCATGGGTTACGGGAATTATGTATATTCAAAAACAACTGGAAGATATTTTGAAAGAAAATGGCGTGACTGAAATGGAAGTTAAAATTGGTGATGAATTTAATCCAAGCTTACATGAGGCAATTGCTGATAATACTAAAGATGAAAAAGAGTTTAGTAATAAAATTGCAAGAGTGATTTTGAAGGGTTATAAATTAGGCGAAAAAGTAATTCGTCCGGCACGAGTGGTTGTGGAATAAACAAGTTAATAAGCTAATAATTAATAAAAACTATATGGCAAAAATATTAGGTATCGATTTGGGGACAACTAATTCTGCAATGGCTGTTGTGGAAGGTGGTTCCCCAAATATAATCGAAAACAAAGAGGGAAATCGCACGACTCCTTCAATGATTGCAATTTCCAAGTCCAATGAACGACTAGTGGGACTTTTGGCGAAACGACAATCTGTAACAAATCCAAACAATACACTATATTCGATTAAGCGCTTGATTGGACGAAAGTTTGAAGATGAAGAAGTGCAACGCGATTTAAAAATGTTGCCTTATAAAATTGTTAAAGCGAATGGCGGAGTGAAAGTGGTGATGGGTGATAAGGAATATACGCCACAGGAAATTTCGGCTATGATTCTTTCCAAAATGAAAGCTGATGCTGAAGAAAAGTTGGGCGAAAAAATTACCGAAGCCGTCATCACTGTTCCAGCCTATTTTGATGATGCGCAAAGAAAAGCGACAAAAGAAGCTGGAGAAATTGCCGGACTAAATGTTCGCAGAATTATCAATGAACCAACCGCAGCTGCGTTGGCTTATGGTTTTAATAAAAAGAAAGATGAAAAAATTGCTGTGTATGATTTAGGCGGAGGCACTTTTGATATTTCTATTTTGGAAGTCTCAGAAGATACGGTGGAAGTAAAATCAACTAATGGCGACACACATTTAGGTGGAGACGACTTTGATCAAATTATTATCCGCTGGATCATTGATGAATTTAAAAAACAAGAAGCGATTGATCTTTCTAAGGATTCACTAGCATTACAACGAATTAAAGAAGCGGCGGAAAAAGCCAAAATCGAACTTTCAACCGCTATGGAATCAGAAATCAATCAACCATTTATTACCACTGATGCAAATGGTCCAAAACATCTCGTGATGAAATTGACTCGTTCTAAGTTGGAAGAATTAGTTGGTGATCTTGTGGCAAAAACTCTAGAGCCAACAAAAAAAGCACTAGCCGATGCAAAACTTAGCGTGTCTGATATTAATGAAGTTGTGCTTGTGGGAGGAATGACGAGAATGCCACTTGTGCTTGCGACTGTGGAAAAATTCTTTGGCAAAAAACCAAATATTTCAGTTAATCCTGATGAGGTTGTGGCACTTGGGGCGGCTATTCAAGGTGGAGTTTTGCAAGGTGATGTGAAAGATGTTTTGCTTTTGGATGTTACTCCGTTGACTTTTGGAATTGAAACAATGGGAGGCGTTCGCACGCCACTGATTGATCGTAACACAACTATTCCAACTTCAAAATCTCAAGTTTTTTCAACTGCTACGGACAATCAACCATCAGTAGAAATTCATGTTTTGCAAGGGGAAAGAGAAATGGCAATTGATAATAAAACGCTAGGACGATTTATTCTTGATGGCATTCCACCTTCACCAAGAGGCATTCCACAGGTCGAAGTAACATTCGATATTGATGCTAATGGAATTTTAAATGTTAAGGCCAAGGACAAAGCTACGAATAAAGAACAATCGATTCGCATTGAAGCTTCGACTGGACTTTCCAAAGAAGAAATTGAAAAAATGAAAAAAGATGCAGAAGTTCATGCTGATGAAGATAAAAAAAAGAAAGAATCAATTGAAGCTAAGAATATGGCAGATACTTTAATTTATACAACGGAAAAAGCTATGCGTGATGCCGGAGACAAAATTACGGCTGATGAAAAAAAACCGGTTGAAGAAAAAATTGAAGCCTTGAAAAAAGTAAAAGACGGTGATGATATTGAAATAATCAAAAAATCCACTGAAGAACTTTCACTTGAAGCACAGAAGATTGGCGAAAAGCTGTATAAGGCAGCCCAAGCCGCCGACTCCGCCAAGGCTACGACGGCCGAGGGAGGCGCAACACCAGAAGGGGAAGCGCCGAAGGAAGAAGTGAAGGATGCGGAGACGAAAGACAGCTCCGACTCCGCCAAGGCTACGACGGACGAAGGTAAAAAAGAATAATAGACTTTAAAAAAGAGTCCCGCTTCGGCGGGGCTCTTTAAAAAATATGGAAAAAAATCTTGACCAATTTCTGAAAAAACACAATAAAACAAAAAAAGAATTCACTGACAGTGGTTATGTTTGGGATGATCTTTTGAAGATTGCAGAAGATTATAATGAGTCGTTAAGAGATTTAGAGCCAGTTGCTAAATATTTTGTTGAGAGAATAAAGGAATTAGAGGGTGTTCACTCCGTTTGGTATAGATTAAAAGATCAGGAGCATTTGATTGAGAAAATTATACGTAAATATAAGGAAGATGTCGACAAAAATGAGAAAGATGAAAGTATAAAAATCAGAAAAATTACTCTGGAAAATTATAAAAGGGAGATTGCGGATTTAATTGGGATTAGGATATTGCATTTATTTAAAGAAGATTGGTCGGGAATTCATGAGTTCATTGGTCATCTGTGGGATATAAAAGGTAGACCAATCGCGTACATAAGAGACGGGGATGATTCGGATTATGTAAAAATTTTTGAGGAAAAAGGCTGTGAGATTAACAGAGAAAGACGTTATAGGTCGGTACATTATATAATTAAATCTAGACCATATAAAGAGCTGTATGTTTCCGAGATTCAAGTGAGAACTATATTTGAAGAAGGATGGAGTGCAATTGATCACGAAGTCATATATCCAACAAAGGGAAATACTATTTTAGTAAAGCAATTGTCAATTCTTAGTAGATTGGCGGGTGCGGCAGATGAGATGGGGTCGTTTGTTAGATTTCTAAAAAACTATCAAGAAAAAAATAAAAAAGAAGTAATAGAATTTAAAAAAGAGATCGAAGAGCTTAAGAAGACCCAGCCTGATGCTGCTAAGAAAATAGAGAAATCAGTTGGTTCTTTTCTTGATTTTCCAAGTTCTTTGATGGGAATTGCTAATCCGATGCATAGTGTTATTGACGGGAGTAAGCTAATGAGTTCTCTTAATATGGAAACTCATCTGGGTGCGTTATCGAAAATAGCAGAATCTTCTCAACGGGTTTTTGAATCATTTGATTTATCTAATAAGATAGACGCTACGACTCTATTGAAACCTAGTAATTCATATAATAAAGGAATGATAATATTAGGTAACGATATAAATGAAAATAAATAAAAATTATGAATTTAAAACATTTCAAAATCTAAATCCACCTCACACTAACCCTCTCCTTAGTAAGGAGAGGGGACTGAATGCGGAATTGATTTTTAGCCTTCTCATTACTAAGGAGAAGGTGCCCCCGCCACGGCGGGGATGAGGTGGATTCTTGGAATTTAAAATCAATGACAAAAATATATAATAAAATTAAAGTCAAAGAGAATAGGCGGAAATTAAGAAAGGCACAAACGGATGCGGAATTAATTTTTTGGATGCATGTTAAAGATAGAAAATTTCACGGGCATAAATTAAGAAGGCAATATTCAGTGGGGAGTTATATTGCAGATTTTTATTGTTCCAAATTAAAATTAGTGATTGAAATTGATGGTGAGCAACATTTTGAGGATGATAATGCAAAGTATGATTTAGCGAGAACGGAATACTTTAAGAGTCTTGGAATAAATGTAAAAAGATATACAAACTCGGAGATTAAAAATAATTTAAGTGTAGTGATGGATGATTTGTTTGGGTTTTGTGGTGAGGGAGAGAGGAATCCACCTCACCCTAACCCTCTCCTTAGTAAGGAGAGGGGATAAATGCAAAATCCCCTTCTCCTTACTGAGGAGAAGGTGGCCTTAGGCCGGATGAGGTGGATTTTGGAATGGGTAAATGCGAAATTACAATATTTAAACCAATGAAAATAATTTTCAGAAAATATAAAAGTGCAGACCAGAAAAAGTTAGAAAATTTAATGCAAAATTTTTCTTTAGAAGAATTGGGCGTTAAAATTTCTTTAACAACTATCAGAAAAACAATCAAGGAATTTTCTTGTTTTCCAGAAAAGGGAGTGATTTATGTTTTTGAGATGAACAAAATACTTGTGGGCTACGCACTTGTTATTAATTATTGGTGCAATGGTTACGGTGGAAATGTTTCCGCTATTGATGAAATTTTTGTTAATATTTCTTGTCGTGGTACTGGCATCGCTAGTGCTTTCATTAAATATCTGCAAAAAAATGTTATTAGAAAATCCGTGGCAGTTTCCTTGGAAGTTGGAGCAAAAAATAAAAAAGCAAAACAACTATATAAAAAATTGGGTTTTAATCGAGAGGGATATGGGTTTATGATTAAAATGTTTTCAAAATCTAAATCTACCTCATCCTAAACATCTACTTAGTAAGGAAATGGGACTGAATGCAATATTACAAAACAGTATAATCTAATCATCATATGAGCTTGAAGCTGTCTTTTTCATAAAAAG
>JBAXKA010000020.1:0-15752 GCA_037137555.1 Candidatus Moraniibacteriota bacterium | reverse complement strand
CCCATATCTTAGCAGATTTAGCCTCTTCAGGCTCATGTTGCGTTGGAGTAGACTCGCTATTGACACGAAATAATATCTACTATAATATTTAAATATCAAGATAATAAAAATAATTTATTTTTTATGTTAGATAAAAAATTAAAAGAAGCCTTGGAACTTTTGGGCGGAAGAGCGGTAATTAAGGATCAAGATGAACATTTTATTCTTTTGACCTTGCGAGAATTTCGCAAAATTAAGCAAGAAGGAATTGTTGGTTTGACAAAGCAAGAATTGGTTGATAAGATAAACAATGATATTGCTAGTTGGAAATTTTCACAAGAAGAAGATAAATCAGCGGAGATTGAATTGGAAAGTCTGGGAGCAATCAAAAATGATGAGGTGCATTATGAAAGCGTGCTACAATCATAAAGTTTAATTAAATTTAATAATAAAAAAAATCGCAAAGTCGTTGCGAGATTAGTTTTTTCTGAAATTAATTCTCCAATGCTTGGTAGATGAGTTATCAAAAATATGGCAGCAGAAAAATTCGCAAGAACTAAACCTCATGTTAATGTCGGAACCATCGGTCATGTTGATCATGGAAAAACCACATTGACCGCAGCAATTCTTCATGTGCTTAGTTTTCTTGGACAAGCTAAGGAAAAAAGTATTGATGAAATTGACAAAGCTCCAGAAGAAAGAGAGCGAGGAATTACAATTGCAACAGCACATTGTGAATATGAATCAACAAAAAGACATTATGCGCATGTTGATTGTCCAGGACATGCTGATTATATTAAAAATATGATTACAGGTGCTGCTCAAATGGACGGAGCTGTTTTGGTTGTAGCTGCGACTGACGGTCCAATGCCTCAAACAAGAGAGCATATTTTGCTAGCTAAACAAGTTGGTGTGCCAGAAATTGTAGTATTTCTTAATAAGGTTGATATGGTAGATGATGCTGAATTAATTGACTTAGTAGAAGCCGAAGTGCGAGAGCTTTTAACTAAATATGAATTTGATGGAGACAACGCCACAATCATTCGTGGTTCAGCCCTTAAAGCTTTGGAATCGAAATCAGTTGATGATGAAGCTGCAAAGCCAGTGCTTGATTTAATGGAAGCACTTGATGCTAAGATTCCTGATCCAATTCGCGAAATGGATAAACCCTTTCTTTTGCCAATCGAAGATATTTTCACAATCGAAGGTCGCGGAACAGTAGTAACTGGCAGAATCGAAAGAGGTGTGATTAATATTAATGAAGAAGTGGAGATCATTGGTCTTCGCCCAACTCAAAAAACAGTTGTAACCGGAATTGAAATGTTTAATAAAACATTAGACCGTGGTGAATGTGGAGACAATGCTGGAATTTTAATTCGGGGAATCAAAAAAGAAGATGTCGAAAGAGGACAAGTTTTAGCTAAACCAGGATCGATCAATCCACATACTGAATTTGAATGCGAAGTATATATTTTAACCAAGGAAGAAGGCGGACGACACACTCCATTTTTCAAAGGTTACAAACCTCAATTCTATGTTAGAACAACCGATGTGACAGGCGAGGTGATGCTTCCAGAGGGAACTGAGATGGTGATGCCTGGCGATACTGTGAGCTTTAAAGTTGTTTTGGGTGCTCCAGTTGCTATGGAAGAAGGTATGCGTTTTGCAATTCGTGAAGGTGGCAGAACAGTTGGTGCCGGTGTCGCAACTAAGATTGTAAAATAAATTTTAAGATTAGTTTTTTCTTTGTCCAGCTCTCTATTATTTCAAGATTGAAAAAATATTTGACTAAATTATTTTTTCTTGCTAGAGTAAATATTCGAAGTGATAAGCGCTGGATTGTGGAGTAAATTAATGGGTAGTATTATTTAAAAATTTGAACAAATTGATGTCAAAGAATGAAGAAGAATTAAAAACAAGAATCAGGATTAAGATTAAGGCTTATGATCATAAAATTATTGATCAGTCAGCTCGTCAAATCGTGGAAACAGCACAGAGATCGGGTGCTAGTATTGTGGGACCAGTTCCTTTGCCAACAGAAATTCGCAAATTTACTGTTAACAAATCTACATTCGTGCATAAAGATGCTAGAGATCAATATGAAATGCGAATCCACAAGAGATTAATTGATATTCTGAGTCCGACACCGAAAACCATTGATAGTTTGACAAATTTAGATTTACCAGCAGGAGTAGACATTGAAATCAAAATGTAATTAGAAAATTCTAGTTAAAGTCCAGACGGTGTTTGTGCCGATAGGATACTAATCTAGCTAAGAAAGAAATTTCTTAACTCGCAAGAGTCTCGGCTAGTAGTGGCCGTTTTTTATTTTATTTAAAGCAACGCAATGAAATTCATTTTAGGAAAAAAAATTGGAATGACAACGATTTATGATGAAAAAGGCGCATTGAATGTGACTCTTTTGGAGTGTGGTGCAAAAGTATCATTGGTTAAGGAAAAAATAAAAGATGGATATTCCGCGATTCAATTAGTGATTGCTAAAACTAAAAACAAGAATAAGAAAAAAGAATTCCGTATTGAAGGCAGTGAGTTAAAAAAAGATGACACCGTCAGCGTATCGATGTTTGAATTAGATGAGAAAGTCGCCGTTAGTGGTGTTAGCAAAGGCAAGGGTTTTCAGGGTGTGGTGAAAAGATATGGATTTAAAGGAGGTTGTGCTTCTCATGGACATAAACATGACTTGCGTGCTCCTGGATCAATTGGTTCTGGTTTTCCAGAACATGTTGTGAAAGGAAAAAGAATGGCAGGAAGAATGGGTGGAGAGCGAATAACAACAAAAAATTTAAAAGTGGTTTTTATTGATATCGAGAAAAATATTTTAGGCATTAAAGGGGCAATCCCAGGCATTCCCGGAGGAATAGTGGAAATTAAAACAGTTTAATTTTGAAAAATATGGCAACACTAAAAGTTTATAATCTTAGCGGAAAAGAAATCGAAGAAATACAAATTTCCGATTCTGTTTTTGGTTTGCCAAAAAATGATGATTTAGTGCACCAAATTGTAGTGGCGATGGATGCTAATAAAAGACAAGTGTTAGCTGATACGAAAACTCGAGGAGAAAGAGCGGGTAGCGGAATTAAACCGTGGAAGCAAAAGGGAACTGGTCGTGCTCGTGTTGGTTCAAGAAGAACTCCGCTTTGGAAAAAAGGAGGCGTTGTTTTCGGACCAAATAATGATCGCAACTATAAACAAAAGATCAATAAGAAAATGAATCAAAGAGCGATTGCTACCGTACTCAGCGGAAAATTGAAAGATCAAGAAATTTTTGTAATTGATAAGTTGAATTTTTCAGAAAAGAAAACCAAGCAAGTTGCTGGAATATTAGAAAACTTCAAAATCAAAGGCAAAACTTTAATGGTTTTTTCTAATGAAGAAAAAGAGTTTCGCTTGGCAAGTAGGAATTTAGCTAAAGTAGAAAATATTTTAACTCCGCAACTCAATGTGCTCGAAATGTTAAGGAATAAAAATTTATTTATGAGCAAAGAGTCTGTTATGTATCTCGAAGAGAAGTATAAGCAACTTGAATTAAAATAATGGAAAATAATATCAACCCAAATCAAGAAAATATTCTCTCAAAAGTGCTTATTGAGCCGATTGTGACTGAAGCAGCAACCATGCTAATTGAGCAGAATAAATATATTTTCAAAATATCTGCACGGGCAACAAAATTGCAAGTTAAATTAGCTGTTGAGAAAATATATAAAGTTAAGGTAGAAAAAGTTAATACAGTCAGTGTTCCCAAAAAAGCTCGTAGTCGAGGCAGAATTCCTGGTTGGAAATCTGGTTATCGAAAAGCTGTTGTAACATTAAAAGAAGGAAATAAGCTCGATGTTTTTGAAGGAAAATAATTTAGTCTAAACGCGTATTATATGGCAATTAAGATTTACAAAAAGAATACAGCTGGACGCCGAAATATGTCGGTTGTTAAAGTTGATTATATTTCTAAGAAAAAACCAGAAAAAGCGCTTTTGGCAAAACAAGGCAAGTTAGCTGGACGATCACATGGAAAAATTTCAGTTCGTCATCAGGGAGGTGGCAACAAGCAACGCTATCGTATCGTGGATTTTATGCAAGATAAATTTGGTATTCCTGGTCGTGTTGCTGCGATTGAAAAAGATCCTAACAGAAAAGCGTTTATTGCTCTTATCAATTATGCTGATGGAGAAAAGCGTTATATTTTGGCCACAGAAGGTATGCGAGCAGGTCAAGAAATAATGTCAGCTGAAAATGCTCCAGTGAAACCAGGTAATCGAGCTAAGGTTAAAAACATTCCAATTGGCACAGCTATTTGTAATTTAGAATTATTTCCTGGTCATGGCGGACAAATTGTGAGAAGTGCTGGAAACTCAGCTAATCTCACAGCTGTAGATGAAAAAACAGCACAAATTAAATTGCCATCAGGAGAAATCAGACTTGTAAGTAATGAATGTTATGCTACTATTGGACAAGCGAGTAATTTTGAAAGTAATTCAATAAATCTAGGCAAAGCAGGAAAAAGTCGTTGGTTAAATATTCGCCCAGCCGTTCGTGGATCAGCGATGAATCCAGTCGATCATCCACATGGAGGAGGCGAAGGACGACAAGGTATTGGACTTAAACATCCAAAAACTCCTTGGGGAAAACCAGCATTAGGCAAGAAAACAAGAAAGAAGAAGAGATATAGCAATAAGTATATAATTAAAAGAAGAGTTAAGCGGAAATAATATATGACACGAAGTTTAAAAAAAGGTCCATATGTAGATGAAAGATTGATCAAGAAAGTGCTTGATAAAAAACCTGGAGACAGAAGCGTAATCAAAACATGGATTCGCGCAGCAGTTATTTCTCCTGAAATGGTGGGTTTTACTTTTGGTGTCTATAATGGAAAAATTTTTATTTCTGTTACGCCAACAGAAGAAATGGTAGGACACAGACTGGGAGAATTTTCTCCAACGCGTAAATTCACAAGACACGGAGGCAAGATGCAAAAGGAAATGGAAACAGCAGCTAAACAAAAAGAAGCTGATGCATCAAAGGCAGCTAAGATATCAGATACCGCTAAGAAAAAATAAAGAAAACTTAATTTGTAGATAAATATCATGAAAGTTACAGCAGAATTAAACAATTTAAGAATCTCCCCCCGCAAAGTGAAATTAGTCGCTGATTTAATCAAGGGCATGAATGCTGTCGAGGCAGTTAGTCAACTTGATGTAGCGATTAAAAAAACTAGCGGTTATATGCAAAAGCTTTTGCTGAGTGCGATGGCAAATGCAGAAAATAATTTTGGTCTTTCTAAAAATAATTTATATGTTTTGGATGCTGTAGTGGGAGCTGGACCAACACTGAAAAGATGGATGCCGAAAGCTTATGGCCGTGCTGGACAAATTTTGAAAAGAACTTCGAAAGTAAGAATAGTTTTGGAAGAAAGAATTGAAGGTAAAGATCGCAAAAGTAAAGAACAAATGGAAACAGAAAAAGCCGAGAGAATAAAAAAAGCAACTCAAGAATTAAAGAAAGAATCCAAAAAAGAAGAAAGCAAGAAAGAAGAAGATAAAGCTGAAATCAAAGAAGCTAAAACTGAAAAGGTCGTTGATGCCAAAGCAAAAAGTGGAGAAGGCACAAAGAAAGGATTAGGAGAAGCTAAGAGTTGGAAAAATAAGATATTTCGCAGGAAGTCAATGTAAATTTATTAATCGTAAATATTTATGGGACACAAAGTAAATCCAGTTGGTTTTCGTCTAGGGATCACTCAAGATTGGAAATCTAAATGGTTTAGTAAAAAAGATTATAATAAAAACCTCAAACAAGATATTGAGATCCGTTTGGAAGTGATGAAAAAGTGGAAAACGGCTTTTATTGCTGAAGTTGAAATCGAAAGATCTCAAGCAGCCGTTAGAATTATCATAAAAACTGCTCGTCCAGGAGTTTTGATTGGACGCGGTGGCAGTGGAGTGGAAGATATCAAGCGTTATATTCAAGATACATTTTTTAAGAGTAATCGAAAATCAGATTTGCGAATTGATATCCAGGAAATTAAAAATTTTGAAGAAAGTGCCATGATTGTGGCACAAAATGTGGCTGAACAGCTAGAAAAAAGAATTCCTTTTCGCCGAGCAATGAAAATGATGCTTGAACAAGCGATGAAGAATACTTTAATTAAGGGAGTGAAGATTGAAATGTCCGGAAGATTGGGAGGAGCAGAAATGTCCCGTAGAGAATGGTTATCCAAAGGAACTCTGCCGCTACATACATTGCGTGCGAATATTGATTTTGCCAGAGCAACAGCGTTTACAACCTATGGAGCAATTGGAGTAAAAGCGTGGTTATATAAGGGAGAAGTGTTTGATATTAAAAAAACGAATTAAACTAAAAAGCGTATGTTGATGCCCAAGAAAGTAAAACATAGAAAAGTGCAGAGAGGTGGAGCAATCCGCGGAAATGCCATGCGAGGAAATTCAATCAGTTTCGGTAGTTTTGGTTTGAAAGCGATTAGTGCTAGTCTTGTTTCTTCTCGTCAAATTGAAGCTGCGAGGCGTGCGATGACCAGATATGTGCAAAGAGGAGGCAAAATTTGGATTAGAATTTTTCCTGATAAGCCAATGACAAAAAAAGGTGATGAAACTCCGATGGGAAAAGGTAAAGGAGCAGTTGATCATTTTGTGGCAGTTGTGAAACCAGGCACAGTAATATTTGAAATGGATGGCGTGAAGATAGAAATTGCCAAAGAGGCCATGCGACTCGCAGCTCATAAGTTGAATTTGAAAACTAAATTTGTTACTAAGGAAGAATAATAAAATCGTTATGAAAATCAAGGAATTAAAAGAAAAGAATATCGCTGAACTCAAAAAACTTCTTGCTGAAAAAGAGGAGAATATTCGCAAGTTTAGATTTGAGTTGGCAACTAAGCAAGTTAAAGGCACAAGACAAATCCGAACAGAAAAACGCGATGTTGCCAGAATCCTTACATTAATTCACAATGAAGATAAGAAAGTTTAAAGCTAATTTTATGGATAGTCAAAAAGTAGAAAAGAATAAAATAATTACACGCAAAAAAGGCGTTGTTGTTTCTGATAAAATGCAAAAGACAATCGTGATTGCTGTTGAAACTCTCAAGACCCATCCGAAATACAAGAAAAAATATCGCTCAACTAAGAAATATAAAGCGCATGATGAGGAGAATAAATATAAGATTGGTGATGTTGTTGAGATTGTTCCCTGCAAACCAATGAGTAAGGATAAAAATTATCGAGTAGTTTAAATTATATTATATGATACAAGCAGAATCAAAATTAAATGTAGCTGATAACAGCGGTGCCAAGGTCATCAAGTGTTTTAAAGTGCTTGGTGGAAGCAAAAGACGATTTGCTCGCATCGGAGATGTTATTGTCGCAAGTGTGAAATCAGCTGAACCGCGAGGAATGGTGAAAAAAGGTGATAAGGTGCGTGCGGTAATTGTTCGTCAAAGAAAAGAATTTCGTCGAAAAGATGGATCATATATTCGTTTTGATGAAAATGCAGCAGTGATTGTGGAAGCAAAAGAGCCAAAAGGAACGAGAATCTTTGGTCCAATTGCCCGAGAAATTCGTGATCGTGGTTATGCCAAGATTGCCTCTCTCGCTCCGGAAGTTTTATAAATAAAAGTGCAGATATAATTATATGAAAATTAAGAAAAACGATTTAGTAAAAATGCTCGCAGGAAAAGACAGTGGAAAAACTGGAAAAGTTCTGCGTGTTTATCCGACTGAACAAAAAATTATTGTAGATGGTTTGAATATGCTTAAAAAGCATAACAAGCCAAGAAAAGAAGGTGAAAAAGGTCAACGAGTGGAAATTCCCAGAAGAATTGATATTTCCAATGCAATGTTGGTTTGTCCTAAATGCGGAAAGCCAGCCAGAATTAGTTATAAAACAGAAGGGGATAAAAAAATTCGAGTGTGCAAGAAATGTCAAGCAGAAATTTAATTAGAGAGGTTTAATCTAAAGATAAGTATGGCAACAATTTACGAAAAATATAAAACGGAAGTTTCCGCTGAAATGAAAAAAGCGCTCAATTTGAGCAATAATTTGCAAGTGCCAAAAATTGAGAAAGTAGTTGTGAATGTTGGCATCGGAAAGTTTATTAAAGATTCTGCTTTAGTTACGGATATATTCAATTCTCTAAAAGCAATTACTGGTCAAAAGCCTGTGATGACAAAAGCCAAACAATCAATCGCAGGATTTAAGACACGAGAAGGATTGGAAATTGGAATTAAAATAACATTACGCGGAAAAAGAAAATGGGATTTTTTGGAAAAATTAGTAGGTGCTTCTATTCCACGCATTCGAGATTTTCATGGAATAAAAGTGGGTGCAGTGGATAAAGGTGGCAATCTCAATCTCGGAATTAAGGAACATCTAATTTTTCCTGAAATTCTTCCAGAGCAAGTTAAAACTACTTTCGGAATGCAGGTGAATGTTGTAACGAATGCTAAGACGCAAGCAGATGGACTGATGTTATTTCGACTCCTCGGATTTCCCATTGAAAAAAATGATAAAAAATAGTTAAATATTATAAGTATTAAATAGAGCAACATGGCAAAATTATCAGTAGAAGTTAGAGCAAAAAAGAAACCAAAGTTTTCCACCAGAATCGTGAGGCGTTGTTGGAAGTGTGGAAGAAAACATGGTTATATGCGCAAGTTCGATCTCTGTCGCATCTGTTTTCGGGAACTTGCTAGTACGGGACAATTGCCTGGTGTAAAAAGATCTAGTTGGTAGGTATAAATGTATAAATATATAAGAAGTATAAACTAGTATGTTAGATCCAATCTCAGAAATGTTAACAAAAATTAGAAACGCTCAAATGGCACAGCACAAAACTGTGATAATTAGCGCTTCTAAATTAAAAATGGCTTTAGCTAAAATTCTAGAAAAAGAAGGTTTTGTTGATGCTGTTGCAAAAGAAAAGCAAGCTAATTTTGATGTGATAAAAATTACTTTAAAATATTATACTATTTCTAATACGAACAAAACTCCAGCCGTCAAGGGCATCAGAAGAATCAGTAAAGAGGGTCAAAGAATTTATGTTAAAAGCAAAGATGTGCGAAGTGTCAAAAATAATTATGGTGTAGCACTTATTTCCACCTCCAAGGGCGTGATGACTGATCATGATGCCAAAAAAGCAGGTTTGGGTGGAGAATATATTTGTGAAGTTTGGTAATTTATATTAAAAGAGCAGATTAATTTTATGAGTAAAATAGGAAAAAAATTAATAACAATTCCTGAGGGCGTAACAGTCTCATTGGTTGGTGATGTATTGAAAGCCAAGGGACCAAAAGGCGAGCTTAGTCTTGTTGTTCATCCAGATGCAACAGTGGAAATCACTGAAAAAACATTGGTTGTTAAAAAAACCAAAGAAGACGGAAATGCTAATGCAATTTGGGGATTGACTCGTTCGCTTGCGAATAATATTATCATTGGAGTGAGTATCGGTTATGAAAAAAAATTAGAATTGCAAGGTGTTGGTTTTCGTATGTCTATTCAAGGCAAAAAAATTGTAATGGCACTTGGTTTTTCACATCCAGTTGAGGTGGAAATTCCAGATGGAATTGTTGCAAAGCTCGAAGATAATGGCGGACTGTTGATTAGTGGTATTGATAAACAAGCAGTGGGACAATTTGCTGCCAATATTAAAGATCTCAAAAAAGTCGAACCATACAAAGGAAAAGGTTTCCGTTATGCGGGAGAAAAAGTGAGAAGAAAGGCCGGCAAAAAAGCTGGAACCAAATAAGTAATATTTTTTTACAAAGATGAATAAAATTAGCCAAAACAATTTAAGATTACACAGAAAAAGACGAGTGCGTGCAAAAATTTCAGGAACAGCCAGCGTGCCACGACTGAATGTTTTTCGCAGTTTGCTTTCCATAAAAGCTCAAGTGATTGATGATGTCTCCGGAAAAACTCTCGCAGCGGCTGATACGAAATTAGTGAAAGCAAAAAATGATGTTGCTGGTGCAAAAGCGGTTGGACTATTAATTGCTAAGAAATGCTTAGAGCAAAAGATTAGTCAAATTGTTTTTGATCGAGCGGGATATCGTTATCATGGAAAAGTTAAAGCATTAGCTGATGGTGCCAGAGAAGGTGGCTTAAAATTTTAAACTCTTTTTAGTAATCAAACTATATGGCAAAGAACGAACGAAAATTTAGAGGAAAAAAAGAAAAGCCGGAATTTGAACAAAAACTTCTGGACTTAGCTCGAGTTACTCGTGTTGTAAAAGGTGGTAGGCGATTTCGTTTTCGTGCCACATTAGTAATTGGAAATCGTAAGGGCAAAGTCGGAGTAGGTGTTGGCAAAGGATCAGATGTAACTGATGCAATCGGAAAAGCTTTTGATGATGCGAAGAAAAATATGATTGTTGTGGCAATCAAAAACAATACAATTGCTCATGAGGTACATTACAAAAAAGGTAGTGCTAAAATTATTTTGAAACCAGCCAAAGAAGGCAGAAGTATTGTGGCGGGAGGAGCAGTGCGCGCCGTTGTTGATTTTGCTGGAATTCGGGATATTGTTTCCAAATCTTTGGGAACAGCTAATAAATTAAATGTTGCCAGAGCAACCGTGGAAGCATTACAAACACTCAGCTCATCAAAAACAAGAAAAGAAAGAATTGTGAAAGCCTAGTTTAAATATTAAGTTAAGATGACAAGAAATATTATTATAATTTTATGTTAAGACAAGATCTACAAATGAGCCAGCCGAGGAAGAAGAAAAAAACCATCGGTCGTGGAGGAAAAAAAGGTACTTATTCCGGCAAAGGTAATAAAGGACAAAAAGCCCGTTCTGGTGCACATGTTGATCCGTTGTTTGAAGGTGGTCGCTCAACTTTGATTGATCACATGAAGAAAAAAAGAGGCTTTACTTCTCGCACAAAAAAAAGAAGCATAGTGCAAATTGCCGATATTGAAAAAAGTTTTGAAGCTGGAGCTATAATTGGCGTAGAGTCTTTGGTGAATATGAAACTGGTTGCACGAAAAAATATTCCATTGGGAATTAAAGTGCTCGGCAATGCTAAAATCACAAAAAAGTTTGTTTTTGAAAAAGAAATTTTTATCAGCGAATCAGTTAAAAAAATGATTCTTGCAGTAGGTGGGGAAATAAAGGTTGTGGAATAAAAAAGCTATGAAAATAATAGCCACTGAAATTTCAAAAAAAGAATTGACGGAAATGTCCAAAAAAATGTTTGGTAATTTAGTGAAGGCTGTTGTTGATATTGAAAAAGGTATTATGGTGGTTGATGCCGAGTTACATGCTGATGAGGAGGCACTTCTTTTGGAAAATGGTTCAGCGCAAAAAGATCTTTGGGGAATAAATTTTTATCCCGAACTAATAGGAGAAGACTTTGTGGAATTTGATTCAATGATAAATTTGCGTCCATCACAAAATAATCGTAGTCGTGGAGTGGAAGATATAGAAATTCAAAAAAAGATTTTTAATGTGGTTAACAAATTAGTGCGAAAATAATGGAATACCAACATGAAAATTTAGCTAGGGGCGGTTGGCAGAAACTTTCATTTTTTGAGCAAATGGCAAATATTGGTAGTGAGGTTGAGCGAACGATAAAATGGAAAAACAAAGGCAATATTGAATATAGTCGCTTGGCGTTTGAGCGATCACTGGAATTGATAGACTTGACAATTAAAAATGAAAAAAATAAAAACCATCTGAAAGAATTATTGCGAGTGCGAGAAGTGATGGCAGATCATTTTGTTTTTAATGACGAATATAAATCAACTGATAAAAGTTGGCAAGATTATTTCTATGTGTTTAATTTTGCCGCAAGAATTAATTTATAATTTTTTTATCAAGTATGTTAGCAAAAATCACTCAAATTTTTCGTATCAAAGAGCTTCGGAATAAAATATTTTTTATTCTGACGCTTTTAGTTGTGTTTCGTTTGGCGGCAAATATTCCTATTCCGGGTGTTGATCAAGATCGATTGAAAATGTTTTTTGAAAGCAATCAGCTTTTCGGACTGTTGAATTTATTTTCTGGTCGGGGATTATCTAGTATTTCACTTGTGATGCTTGGTGTCGGACCATATATTACAGCTTCGATTATCATGCAATTACTCACAATGATTGTGCCAGCGTTGGAAAAGATTCATAAAGAAGAAGGTGAGGCAGGACGACAAAAATTTAATCAATGGACTCGTTTTGCCACAGTGCCATTGGCTGCAATGCAAACATTTGGAATGATTGCCCTTTTTCGTTCGCAAGGAATTATTGCACAAGATGGTGGTATGGCAATTTTTTCCATGATTACAATTGCCGTGGCCGGAACAATTTTTTTAATGTGGTTAGGCGAATTAATTACAGAAAAAGGTATTGGCAATGGAGTGTCGCTTATAATTTTTGCTGGAATTGTTTCGGGCATCCCTTCGACAATTGCAAAAACTTATGCCACAGCTGATTCATCACAAATTTTTACTTATTTAATTTTGGGAGCAATTTTAATCTTGGCAATTTCTGCTGTGGTTTTCATGACAGAAGGTCAACGCAATATGCCAGTTTCTTATGCCAAAAGAATCAAGGGTAATAAAGTGTATGGCGGAACTTCGACGCATTTGCCACTGCGAATTAATCAAGCTGGCGTTATCCCGATTATTTTTGCTCTTTCGATTATGCTTTTTCCTGGAATGATTGCTAATTTTCTCACAAAAAGTTCCAATACAATGCTCGCAAGTGTTGCAGTTAAGGTGAGTGCACTTTTTTCTCCCAGCAATTGGTTTTATTGGTTGTTTTATTTTATTCTCGTAGTGGCTTTTACTTATTTTTACACTGCTGTCGTTTTTGATCCAAATAAAATTGCCGAAAGCTTGCAAAAGCAAGGTGGCTATATCTTAGGTATTCGTCCAGGAAAAAATACCGCTGATTATCTTTACCGCATTATGAATCGCATAACTTTATCCGGTGCAGTTTTTCTTGGGCTTATTGCAATTCTACCTTTCTTCGTTGAAAGTTTTACAAATGTCGGCTCTGTTTCTATCGGTGGCACGGGATTGCTCATTGTTGTTTCTGTGGTAATTGAAACAATCAAGCAAGTGCAAGGACAATTGGCGATGCGAGATTATGAGGGATTTTAATAGTTTTTTATAAACTATATATTATGAATATTATTATCTTGGGTCCGCAAGGATCAGGCAAAGGAACACAGGCAAAATTGCTAGCAGAAAAATATCAGCTAGATCATTTCGATACTGGTCGTGCTTTGCGTCAAGTTGCTTTGCTCAATACTCCACTGGGAAAGGAAGTGTATGAAATTGTTATGGTTAAAAAAGAGCTTGTTCCAAGTCGCTTACTCCGGGAAGTTTTACAAATTAGATTAAACGATTTACCAAGAGAGCAGGGAATTGTTTTTGATGGCGTTCCACGAAATATTGAACAAGCCGGTTATTTCGAAGAAGCCCTTTTGGAATTTGGCAGAAAAATAGATAAAGTGATTTTCATAAATATTATTCCAGAAGAATCTCTCGAAAGAATTAGCAGAAGATTTTCTTGCGAAAAAAGAGCAGATGACACAATCGAAGGAGTCAAAAAAAGATTAGCTATTTTCACAAAAGAAACACTACCAGTCATAGAATATTTTGAAAAAAAGAATTTAGTTTCTCACATCGATGGAACAAAAAGCATAGAAATAGTTTTTGCTAATATCTTAAATACAATATGATTATTATTAAATCAAAACAAGAAATAGCACTGATGCGGGAAGGCGGAAAACTGCTTGCTCAAATTATGGAACAAATTAGCGAGATAATTATTCCCGGACAAAATACTTTTGAAATTAACAAGCTGGCCAGAAAGCTTGTTTTTGATATTGGCGGATTTCCAATTTTTGAAGGCTATGGCGAAAAGGGCAATACTTTTCCGGCGGCTATTTGCACTTCAATTAATAATGAAATTGTGCATGGCATTCCCAATAAAGATAGAATTATTCAAGAAGGCGATTTGATAAAATTGGACATTGGCATGAAATATAAAAAAATGATTACTGATATGGCACGCACATATTCCGTGGGAAAAATTTCTAGTGAGGCGCAAAAATTATTAGATACAACCAGGGAATGTCTTGATGAAGGTATAAAAAAAATTAAAGCTGGTGAAAAATTGAGTGATTATAGTAATGCGGTGGAAGAGTATGTTAAGGCACAAGGTTTTTCTGTCGTGCGAGATTTGGTTGGTCATGGTGTAGGACGAAAACTGCACGAAGATCCGCAAATTCTCAATTATAAATCCAAAATGAAAGAAATAATCTTGAAAGAAGGTATGACATTTGCCCTTGAACCAATGATTAATGCCGGAACACATTATACAAAAGTTTTGCCAGATAATTGGACATACGCAACAAAAGATGGAAAACTGAGTGCTCATTTTGAAGATACGATTGTCGTCACAAAAAATGGAGCAGAAATTTTAACCAGAATTTAAATTTGTTTATGCAAAAAAAATCAATTAAAACAAAATATTTTCTCGGCGTAGATTATGGCGAATCAAAAGTTGGTCTTGCAATTGCGGATAGTGAGACACGAATCGCTTTTGCTTATGGCGTAATCAAAAATGATAAATTTTTTTTAGAGAAAATTTTAGAAATAATTAAAAAAGAAAATATTCAAAAAATAATCATTGGCATCCCATCAAGAATTAACAACAAAGAAACTGTTTATGCTGGAGAAAAGCTGGGAGAATATCTGAAAAAAAATATTAAGCTCTCGGTAGAATATCAAGATGAAATGTATTCCACAAAAATTGCCAGAGAAAATTTAAAAGAAAAAGGCTTTCGCAATATCAATCGCTTTGATGATGAAGAATCGGCCAGAATAATTTTGGCTAGTTGGCTGGAAAAGAAAAGTATGCTAGAATAAAAATGTAAAAAATAATTCAATTAATTTAATAAAAATAAAACAATATGGACCGAAAAAAAATCATTGTAATTATCGCGTTAGTTGTGCTTGTTGGAGGAATAGCCACTTTCGCAGTTTGGATAAAAAATAAAACAACCAAAGCACCAATAACTGCTGAGCAAAAAGTTTTTGCGGATAAATTTGCACGAGATATGCAAATAGAGAAAGATAAAGCTAAAAAAAATACAGTCAATATGGTTGAGGAGGGGAAGGGAAATAAAACATCTAATAGGATAGTAAAATGATTTATTAATTTATTCTTTTTAAATATAAATATTATTCATAATAAAATGAACATAATAAAAAAATTAGTAGAAGAAAATAAAGTAGCAAAAATTTTATTGGGATTAACATTTGCTTTAATCTTTTTTTCTGATGCTGGATTGGTAAATGGATCGTCTTGTGCAGAAAAAAACTGCGGAGAGGCTTTAATGGTTAGTTCAGTCGATTATGGAACATTAAGTGCATCATCCACAAATCTTTGTCAAACTGGTGGCAAGGCATCAGCGTTTCGTTTTGAGTGTGGAATGTATCAGTGGAGTTGTTGTGATGCTATTAGTAGCTGTAAAATCTATGTTAACGGAAGATGTGGTTCGATTTCCGGCACAACAGTTGCAACTGGAACACTAACGAAAGATTCTGCTGGTCTCTGCGAAAATATGAAAGCAAACAATTTTCAAATTACTGGTAACAGCTATACTTGGAAATGCGGAAAGGACGAATGTGACAGTAGGCAAGAAATGAACGGTGTTGTTTCCTGTCAGGCGACGATAAATGGGACCACTCCAACTCCAACTCCAACTCCAACTCCAACTCCAACTCCAACTCCAACTCCAA
>JBAXKA010000019.1:0-15812 GCA_037137555.1 Candidatus Moraniibacteriota bacterium | reverse complement strand
CTAATTCCATAATGATTGAAATTGGAAAAAAAATAATTCAAGTAGCAACTCCGACTCCAACTCCAACTCCAACTCCACAAAATTCAAAATCTTGTCAACGAAATAATCCAGATTGTGAAAAAACCACCTGTGCGTCTAAGTTTTGTAATGATGGTTGTGAGATGATGAGAGGAACGATAGTGGGGTGTTGAACAAAAGAAATCGACAAATAAAATATTTTAAGCTATGCTATTGCTATATGCAACAAAAATATTTTAAAAAATTAAAAAATTGGGTGGGCAAGTATTGGCCATTTTTAGTGTTGGTTTTAATTTTTGGCATTATTTATCGCAACTGGTTATCTTTTGGTATTTTTACGCACGCCGATTATTGGTTTTGGTTTTCCGAATCAATGCGGGATTTTTTGCATTATTCCGCTTGGGATTCACAACTCAGTCTTGGCGCACCAAATTTATTTGTCTGGATGTGGGCATGGAAAATTTTGCCAGCCTTTTTTGGGTTTTTTGGTTTTGATTCTAATGTGGCGGATAAGTTTATAATTTTTTGGCCATTTGCTTTTCTCACTCCGCTGTTCACTTATCTTTTTGCTCAGCAAGTTTTGAAAAATAAACTGGGCGCAACAGTTGCGGCGTTGGTTTTTTCTTTTAATACTTATTATTTAGCAATCAACACTCAGGGACATTTTTCACTGACACTCGCAGGAACATTCGCACCGCTAGCGATGTTTTTCTTTTGGCGTTATTTCGATACCGGTCGAAAAAAAGATTTAATGGCTTCGGCGTTGGCTTGTCTTTTTGTGGGAGCTTATGATTTTCGGGTTTTTTATATTTTATTTTTTATTATTTTCGCCTTGCCATTCTGGTTGCTTTTAATGCAAAAAGGAACAGAGCAAAAGAAGATATTTTTTCGTCAAAATTTTTCAGCTATGGCACTTTTTTTCAGTCTTATTTTTATTTTTAATCTTTTTTGGCTTTTGCCAACAGTGGTGACAGGAACACTTTCCGGCAATGAAATTTTGGCACGAGGCTTAGTGGGAAATAATTTTTCACTGGATATTGAAAAAACACTGACGCTTTTTCATCCTTTTTGGAATGGCGGAGAGCCGATTTGGTTTGACACCCAAAAAACCCCAGTTTATTTTTGGTTAATTCCGCTGATGGTAATTTTGGGAGCGTATTGGAATCGGAAAAATAAAAAGATCGTTTTTTGGTTTATTGTGGCGTTAGTGGCAATTTTTCTTTCAAAACAAAATGCCACACCGTTAAAAAATGCCTATATCTGGTTGCATCAAAACTTTCCCGGTTTTAATGCTTTTCGCGAAGCTAGTAAATTTTATTTTGCCATTGCGCTTGCTTATGCAATCTTGATTGGGGCGTTTGTGAAATATAGTATAAAATATTATGCGAAAAAAAAGTTTTTTAAATATGGCATATTTTTTGGAGTTAGTTTAATTTTTCTATGGAACGCAAAGCCAATTTTAACAGGAGAGATGAATAGTATTTTTATTCCCCAAAAAATTTCTAGTGATGAAATTAAAATTCGTGATTATTCCTTGCAACAAGATGGAGCATTTCGCACACTTTGGAATCCAAGTGATTCCAAGTGGGCGAGTTTTTCCGCATATCATCCCAAAATAAATGAAATTCAAACCAGAAGAGATCAGTGGAAAAATATTAAGGACTATGCTGATTTGCAAGGCGGTGAACCGGGCGGAAGTGAAAAAAATCAATTATTTTTTTCTGAAAATTTCGCCACTCGCTTGCTTTCACAATCAGCTGTGCGATATATTATTTCTGACAGGGGAAATTTTTTTATGATTGAAAAATTAGTGGCAAATCCTGAATGGCAAAAACTAGATTTAAAATTAGAAGAAAAAATAATATTTGAAAATCAAACAGTTCGTCCGCGAATTTACCTCACAAATGAAAGTGAAACAATTCATCGTGAAATTGATTTTCAGGCAGTTAATTTTTCAATGGAAAATTCTGCTCGTTGGAATTTTACGCTAAAAAAAATAACCACACCTGTTTGGATTAATTTTTCGGAAAGTTATCATCCTGATTGGCAATTAGTTTGTGGCAATACACCTTGGTATCAGTTGATTTTTAAGAAATCTATTTTTGATATTACTAGTCATAACGTAACAGATGCTGGATTAAATGCTTTTTTGCTCAATCCTAGTGAAGTTAAAAAAACTTGCACGGCAGGAAAAGATGGGGAAATTGCTCTGAGTCTTTTTTATCGCCCACAAGCATTTTTGTATCTTGGTGGAATAATTTCACTAGGGGCTATTTTTCTTGCATTGGGTGTGCTTGTTTTTTGGAAAGAAAAAGGTTATGCTAAAAATATTGCTAAAAAAGAAAAAGATGATGAAGAACGATTTGCTAAAAAAAATAGTTAATTTTATTAAGGTGGAGCGACGACTTTTCTTGGTGGCTATTTTTTTGGGTATGGTTTTCTTAATCAATCAAGCTCTGTATGCAAATCACAAAAAAACAACAGAGTCTTGTGCGGGCGGAAAATGCTTGATTGTTCCACCTGAAAAACCACAACTAACAAAAGATAATGCTTATTATTTTGTGGATGATTTATTCAAGAATCAATCCGCGGGTTATTATCGCTTAACTTTTCAGGAAAAATCCGATCAAGCGGAAAAAATAATTTTAAAATTAAATACTTATACAGAAAAAGAAAACAAGATTGATGAGTTGAGTTTTGAGTCATCAGATAAATTTAAAAATCAAGAAATATTTTTCTTTTTGCCGGAAGGTTTTGATAGTTTATTATTCCAAAAAGAAAATTCTGCTACTAGTGGAAATATTTTTATTAAGGAAATTGGTATTACTAAGCTTAATGTGACCAATCAATCTGAATTGGCATTAATGAAAAAAACTGTTCTGGGCGAAACGGATTCGACAGCGGTTGAAATTAGTCAACCTAATTCTGACGATAGCTTTCCATGGTTAAAAGAGAAAAAAATTATTTTGGGGCAGGTCTTTCAAGCAAAAGAGCCAGTTATTTCTGCGGTAGCATTTAAAATTGATATAAATAAAAACCTCAATCCGGGTAGTCGACAGTATTCTTTGAGTTTGCGAGAAGTTAAGTATGATGAAAAAAAAGTTTCCCTTGTTGGTCCAATTATTGTTGACACGGCTTTTTCAGTTGGTAGTATTGAAAAATATCGTCAAGTTGATGGAACTTTTATTTTTCCGTTGTATGGGATTCTAGAAAAGGATAAATATTATCTGATTAGTTTGGATAATTCTAAGGTGGAGGTGAGCAATCAAAACTATTTGGAATTTAGAGGATCAAAAAATAATAATAGCTACCCAAATGGTTCGGCAGTAATGAAAAAGCAAAAAGAATTATATGCGATTGATGGTGATTTGTATTTTAAAATTTATGGAGCAAATCTTCTAGAAGAAAATGGAATTAAAATTTTAAATGGTGCGAAGATTGAATCTCTTGGCAAAGGCTTGGGTAAATATTCGTATGCCACAAAAGGCAAGTTTGTGGATTTACTTGATTTAGCAACTGCTTCTACTGGAACTGAATTTAGTGAGGGAGATAAGATTATTTATGCTCCAGCCAAAGATGATGCTAGTTTTAGCTATGTTGTTAATACGCTTTATCCAATCAATAAATTAAATTTTTACGCAACGCAAAATAAAGCGGGTTGGAAAAAAGTTAAAGTTAGTTATTCTTTTGATCAAAATAATTGGATTGATTTGGCATCTTCGGAAAAATCAGAGGCGGTGATCAATGCTATTAATAATTTGGCAGAAAATAATGCTGAAAATAATTTAGATAGTGAAATTGTGACAGATGATTCTATTGTGACCACTGACGATATTTTGCCGGAGGTAATTGTCCAAGAAACAGTGCAAGTTTTTGATGCAGAAATTATTCCGACCAAAGAAGTTAAAACAATTTATTTCAAAATTTCATACGATTCTAATGATGCGAGCAAGGGAAAATTGTTTGCGCTTAAAAATTTAAAAATCACAGCAGATTTAAATATGAAATAATTTATTATGTTAAAAAATATAATCAAAAAAATATCGCTGAAAATTTGTCTGGAAGCAATTTTGTTTTTAGTTTCGTTTGCAATGGGGTTTTATTTTCAGTGGGAAATTGCTAATTTTATTTTTTTTGTTATATTTATTTTTCTGCTGTTGCATCCAATTTCCAGTCGCATTGTTGCATCCGGAGCAATTATTTTTCTTATTGCAACAGCAATTTTGCTTATGGCAAAAAAAAATAATTTGGCAGAAATAACAGCTATTTGGGCATATTATTGCATGATCTTCACAGCCGTGCTGGCTTTTCACGAATTGCGTCTGGAAAAAGAGGATGCTATAATTCCAGAGGACTAAATAATTACTAATTAAAAAAAATATGGAAGAAAAAAAGAAAGATCTTACAGTTGTTATTCCGCTTTACAACGAAGAGGGCAATGTTATCGAAATGCATAAAAAAATTAAAGATGCTTGTGACAAGCTTGGAAAAAGTTTTGAAATTATTTTTATCGATGATGGTTCGAAAGACAAAACAGCCGAAGAGTGTCAAGGCTTGTCTCCCTTGCTCTTAATTAAATTTCGCAAAAATTTTGGACAAACAGCCGCTTTTGATGCTGGAATAAAAGCTGCTATCGGTGATATTGTTATTATGATGGACGGTGATTTGCAAAACGATCCAGCAGATATTAAATTACTTTTGGCAGAAATGGAAAAAGGCTATGATGTTGTTGCTGGTTGGCGTTTTGAAAGAAAAGATCCTTTGAGTAAAAAAATATTTTCTCGTGGTGCTAATTTACTTAGAAAAATTTTAATTCAAGATAAAATTCATGATTCTGGTTGTAGCCTTAAAGCATATAGGCGAGTATGTTTTGATGGTGTTGATCTTTTTGGTGAAATGCATCGATTTATTCCAGCGATTTTGGAAATGCAAGGTTTCAAAGTGGGCGAAGTTAAGGTTAGCCATCATCCCCGCATGCATGGCGTAACTAAATATAATTGGAGGAGAGGAGTGAAAGGTTTTGTGGATATGGTTTCGATTTGGTTTTGGCGTAAATATGCTAATCGTCCCTTGCATCTTTTTGGTGGCAATGGCATGGTCTTATCTTTTTTGGGTTTTTTAATTTTGGGTTGGATGGCGGTAGAAAAAATCTTTTTCAACGCTTCGTTATCAGAAAAAATTTGGCCACTGGTGGGGATATTTTTAATTCTCGTGGGTATTCAATTGTTTATTTTCGGATTACTTGCGGATATTTTGATTAAGAATTACTATAAAAGTCAAGGTCACATGAATTATTCAATTAAAGAAATAGTAGAAAGCTAATAATTTTTTTTAGATAAATTATATGAAAATTGCAGTCATTGGAACGGGTTATGTTGGTTTGGTGAGTGGGGCTTGTTTTGCCGAGATGGGCAATCAAGTTTTATGTGTGGATGTTGATGCTCAAAAAATAGAAAATTTGAAAAAAGGCATTATCCCAATTTATGAACCAGGCTTGGAGGATTTAGTTTTAGAAAACTTTAAGATTGGCACGCTAAAATTTACGACTGATATGCAATTAGCCTTGCAAGAAGCGGAAGTTTTCTTGGTGGCAGTTGGCACTCCGATGGGTGAAGATGGTAGTGCTGATTTGCAATATGTGCTTCAAGTGGCAACATCAATCGGAAAATATATGACGCACAATGTGACTGTTGTTAATAAATCAACCGTGCCGATTGGCACAGCGGATCTCGTGCGAGAAACTATTCAAAAGCAACTCAATGAACGAAAATCTGAGTTGACTTTTCATGTTGTGAGTAACCCGGAATTCTTAAAGGAAGGTGATGCGATTGAAGATTTTCAAAAACCCGATCGTGTAGTAATTGGCACAGACAATGCAGAAGCATTGGAAATAATGAAAGAATTGTATAGTCCATTTACGAGAAGTCACGAGCGCTTTATTGGCATGGACATAAAAAGTGCCGAGATGACAAAATATGCTGCGAATTGTATGTTGGCTACAAAAATTTCTTTTATGAATGAAATTTCAAATATTTGCGAACGAGTTGGTGCTGATGTGAATAAAGTGCGAGCAGGCATTGGCAGTGATTCTCGCATTGGGTATAGTTTTATTTATCCCGGTTGTGGTTTTGGCGGTAGTTGTTTTCCCAAAGATGTGCGAGCATTGGAGAATTTAGCTAAACAAGTTGGTTATGAAACAAAGATATTAAAAGCCGTACAAGATGTGAATGAAAATCAAAAACATGTTTTGGCAAAAAAAGTGATGAAAAAATTTGGCGAAGATTTGACCGGATTAACTTTTGCTGTTTGGGGAATTTCTTTTAAGCCAGAAACGGATGACACTCGTGAAGCGGCAAGTATTGTGATTATCAATGATCTGACAAAACGCGGTGCAAAAATTAAAGCCTATGATCCAAAAGCCATTGCTGAGGCACGCGATCATTATTTGAAAGATAATAAAAATGTTGAATATGTTGAATCAAAATATTCCGCCCTTAATGAAGCTGACGCGTTGTTGATTATAACAGAATGGAAAGAATTTCGTAGTCCTGATTTCGATGAAGTAAAAAAAAGACTAAAAAATTCTATTATTTTTGATGGACGAAATATTTATGATCGTCATAAGATGCAAGAGCTGGGGTTTGAATATTCTTGTATTGGAGTCAAAGACGCAATAGCTTAATTTCTATGAAGATATTATTTCTTAATTATGAATATCCACCATTAGGTGGAGGTGCGGCCAATGCTACGAAATGTATTTTGCAAGAATTTGCCAAAATATCTGATTTAGAATTAGATTTAATAACTTCTTCTGTTGATGAGGAATATCACCTGGAAAAAAAAGGCGAGAAAATTAGGATTCATAAGTTGCCGATTGGCAAAAATACGGAAAATTTGCACTTTCAATCGCAAAAAGATTTATTAGTGTATTCATGGCGAGCTTATAATTTTTCTAGAAAATTAATTAAAGTTGCCAAAAAATCGAAAACGCCATATGATTTAACCCATTCTTTTTTTACTGTTCCTTGTGGTTTTTTGTCATTGCTTTTTAAGTTACAATTTAAATTGCCCTATATTATTTCACTGCGAGGTTCAGATGTGCCATATTACAGTGATCGTTTTACTTTTTTGTATAAACTGATTACGCCAGTAATTAAATTGATTTGGCATAATGCCAATCAAGTTATTTCTAACAGCGAGGGTTTGCGAGAATTAGCTCTTAAGTCAAGTTCTAAACAAAAAATTGAAATTATTTATAACGGAATTGATATTGATTATTTTAAGCCTGAAATGAAAAGTGCTGAGCAGAAACAAGAGAAAGAACAGGAAAAGTTTATAATAACGCCTGGTGCATCCAGAATAACTGATCGCAAAGGCTTGAATTATCTTATTGAGGCGGTTGCAAAACTCGTGCCAAAATATCCTCAGATTTATTTGAAAATAATGGGCGATGGAAATGCACGGGAAAAACTGGAGCAACTCGCAAAAAATTTAAAATTAGAAAATCATTCTGAATTTGTCGGAATTATTCCGCATGAAAAAGTGCTGGCTTATTATCAAGAAGCTAATCTTTTTGTTTTGCCCTCGCTTAATGAAGGCATGAGTAATGCCATGTTGGAAGCTTTGGCAGTTGGATTGCCCTTGATCGCCACGAACACTGGCGGAGCAAGTGAATTAGTTGCGGATGGTAAAAATGGTTTTATAATTAAATTCAAAGATAGTCAAGATATCGCGGATAAAATTGAAAAATTAATTCTAGACGCAACGCTAAGAAAAAAAATGGTATTAGCTAGTCGAGAGATTTCTGAAAAAATGAGTTGGGAAAATATTGCGAAAAAATATCGCGAGGCCTATAAAAAAACTAAAAAAATATAACATGCAAAAAAAAATAGCAAAATTTTCTCTTAAACTTTTAGTTACTGTGGGTTTTTTGGCTTGGATAATTTTTAAAGTGGAATGGGCGGAGACTTGGGTGTATGTGCAAAAAGTGCAAATTTGGCAAATTACCCTGTATTTATTTTTAGTATTGCTAGGGATGGTTGTCTCATCGTATAAGTGGCAAATTCTAGCAAAGTTTAAAAATATTGATCGACCTTTTTTTGATTATTTTAAATTTTATTTGACTGGCACTTTCGTGAATAATTTTATGCCATCTTTTGTTGGTGGTGATACTTATCGCGCCTATCAACTTGGTCGCACAGAAAAAAAAATATGCTGAAGCAGCTTCAACGGTGGTGATTGATCGTATCACTGGTCTTGTTGCTGCCACAATTTTGGCTTTAGTTTTTAGTTTATTGAATTTAAAAGTTGTGCTGGAAAATAATTTATTAATTTTCATGAATTTGATTATTATTTGCTCACTTGTTTTTGATTTAATTTTAATGCGAGTTAAGAAAATTTCCTTTTTGCAGAAATTAGCAGTGCGTTTTTTGCCAGAAAAGATTTGTCATTTTTTTCGTGAACTCGAAGCTTATAGTCATAATCATGGAGTGCTTTGGCGGGCAATTGCCCTTGGTGGTGTCTTTACTTTTTTTGGAATGGCGTTGTCTAATTTTGTTTTAATGTATGCCCTTGGCGTGCAGATTAGCTTTAGAGATTATCTGTCAGTTATATTTCTTATTACTATTGTTTCATCGATTCCAATTACAATTAATAATATCGGCCTTAAGGAATGGGCGTATGTAACCTTTTTTGGTTTATTTGGTGTGAATAGCTCGCTGATTATTATTGTGGCGATCTTAGGTCGCTTTTTGCAAATGGCTTTGAGTTTTTCGGCATTACCAATGTATTTAAAAACAAAAAAAGAGATCCCAAAAGAGCTTTAATTTTTTTCGTTTGTAATAATTTGCTTTTTGTTATATAATTAAGTTATAAAAAAAATATAAAATAAAATTGTTTAATGGGAATTTTTTCTAAAATTTTAGGTACAGGAAAATCTTCAGCAGATTATTATCTGTCTCTTGATATTGGAACTGAAATCGTCAAGGCGTTGGTTTTTCAGGTTGATAAAGAAAATGGCGCAGGCATAATTAAGGGTGTTGGTCGTGCCAGGCAAGGTCTTAAGGATATGCATAGCGGAGCCGTTTCTGATATAGCTGGCGTAATTGAAAATTGTCAACATGCAATCGATATGGCTGTGGCGATGGCAGGAATAAAAAAAGTGGAAAAAGCAATTGTGGGGATTGCCGGAGAATTAGTCAAGGGAACGACTACTACGGTGCATTATGAAAGAATCAAACCGGAGATGCGAATTGATTTTCCAGAATTAAAAAATATTATTCAAAAAGTTCAATGGAAAGCTTTTGATCGTATTCGTCAGCAATTGGCTTGGGAAACTGGACATAATGAAATTGAAGTGAAATTGATTAACGCTACAATTGTGGATGTACGCATTGATGGCTATAAAATAACTAATCCGTTGGGTTTTCAGGGCAAGGATGTTTCAATTTCTATTTTTAATGCTTATGCTCCGATGGTGCATCTTGGTGCCTTGCAAACAATCGCGGATGAATTAAAATTGGATCTGCTTTCGATTGCAGCAGAACCTTATGCTGTGGCTAAATCGATGGGCGTTGATGATCTTGTGGATTTTAGTGCTATTTTTATAGATATTGGCGGTGGAACAACTGACATTGCACTCGTGAGAAATGGTGGGCTAGAAGGCACGAAAATGTTTGCCTTGGGTGGACGCGCTTTCACAAAAAGATTAGCAATCGAATTAAGTGTTAGCTTTGAAGAAGCAGAGGCCTTCAAGATTAGATATTCCGAGGGAAAACTAGGAAAAGATGTTTCCATGAAAATTGAAAAAATATTTTTTGATGATTGTAATGTTTGGCTTTCAGGAGTGGAATTGTCATTGGCGGAATTTTCTGAAAATGATTTATTGCCAAATAGAATTTTCCTTTGCGGTGGTGGATCTGGATTGCCGGGAATTAAAAAAGCGCTAATGACTTCGACTTGGACAAAAAATTTGCCATTTGCCAAAGAAATTGAAGTGAGTTTCTTGCAACCAAAAGATGTGGTAAATATTGTAGATGAAACGAAAGAATTGCGAGACCCGCAAGATATTACGCCCATGGGGTTAGCTAATTTAGTTATCGAATTAGTTGGTGAAGAAAAAGTACTAGCAGGAATTCTCAGGAGAGCCGTTAAACTGATTCAAAAATAATAAAATAAATTTTAATTTTTTGATTTTTTAAAAAAAATATGCATCAAACATTTTATATTGATATCGATGAAGAAATAACTTCAATCGTGGAAAGATTGAGAAAAGCAGAGTCATCTGAAGTTGTGATTGTTGTGCCAAAAAGAGCAATGCTTATTCAAAGTATCGTTAATTTGAAGTTGCTACGCAAAGAGGCTGATGCTTTGGGGTTAAAAATTAGCATTGTCACTCAAGATAAATTAGGCAAGATGTTAATAAAAAAAGTGGGAATTATTGTTAAGCAAAAACAAGAAGATAATAAAGATGAGGAATTTTTAGATGATGAGTTGGAGGATGGATTGCCAAAAAGAAAATTTGATGAAGATTTTGAATCAATTGATTCTCGCAACAAAAGAGATTTAGAAAAAATTGGAACAGCGGATTATTTTACAGTCAAAAGTGATGATGGCTGGGATAGGTTGTCAGAGATAAAAGAAAAAGAAAACCTGCCGAGACCAAGTATAAATAATAATCCAAGAATAATGCCGATTAAAAAAGTCGAGATTAAAAGTAAGGCTACTTTTTCCATGGACATGGCCTCTCCTGTTTTAAAAAATGAACCATCTCAAAGTAACCGCAGAGAAGATCCAAGACAAAAAGAAATTTCAAGCGATGAGCAATTGGAAAAGTTTTTTTATGCAACTAATTTTTCTAATAAAGATGCGGAAAATCAGATAAACAAGAATAAGCCAGAAGAAAGTAGGATATCCAGTTCCAGATTTTCTAAGGCAGTCGCTATTTTTGGCGCAATTATTGTTGTTATGGGGTTGGCCTATGGAGCTTATTTATACATGCCAAAAGCGATAATTACTATTTTTGCCAAAAAAGAAGTTCAGTCAGCCGATATGGAATTTACAGGAGAGGTTAATTATGAAAATATTGATTATGAAAAATCAATTATTCCAGCTAAATTGATGGAATTTGACGAAGAAGTGACGAAAACTTTTGACGCAACTGGAGAAAAAAGTGCTTCAAATCAAAAAGCTAAAGGCAAAATTACAATTTATAATGAATTTAGCTCTTCGGCACAACCATTAGTAGCAACAACAAGATTTTTAAGTGAAAATCAAAAAATATTTCGCTTAGTGCAAAGCATTACTGTTCCAGGAACAACAAAAGTTGGCAATGAAATTAAGCCGGGCGTAGTTGAAGTGGAGGTAATTGCTGATGAAGCAGGCGATACTTTCAATATTGAAGCTACTAATTTTACCATTCCAGGATTTAAAAACAGTGGAAATGAAAAATATACCAAGATTTATGCCAAATCACAAACATCAATGGCTGGTGGTGGCAGTGGCAATGGAAGTGATTCAGTTAAAATTATTTCTGACAAAGATATTAGTAATGCCAAAGATAGTATTTCATTGGAAATAAGTGATGCAATTAAAAATAAAATAAAAGAATCGACATCTGGAGTAATAATTCTAGATAGTGCTATTTTGGTTGATGAGCCAGCTTATCGTGTTTCCAACTCAGTTGATGAGATTGCTGATAAATTTGAAATAAAAGCGACAGCCCATGCTCGGGCATTAGTTTTTTCTGAAAGTGATGTTAAGAAAATTGCTAATGCTAATATTTCCAAGCTGGATAATGGCAAAATCAATATTGATAGTGGGTCAATAGTTATTGATTATGGAAAAGCTAGTGTTGATTTCAAACAAGGAATAATTAATATTAAGATGCATGCTTCAAGTGTTACGCAACCCAATATTGATTTAAAAAAATTAAAAAAAGATATTTTGGGAAAAAATAATGAAGAACTAGGAGAGTTTTTGAAAGATTACCCATCAATAAAACAAGCAGAAGTGGAATATTTTCCACCATTGTTTATTAGTAAAATTCCATTAAATGAAAAAAGAGTAGAAGTAATACTCAATGCGATAATGCCAGAGTAATAACAAATTAAATATTCGAGCCACTTATCAGAATCGAACTGATGGCCTACGGTTTACGATACCGTCGCTCTACCAACTGAGCTAAAGTGGCAACTAGTTTAGCATAGAATAGAATCCGAAATAATTCAAGGATTTGACACGATTGTGAAAAAACCACCTGTGCATCTAAGTTTTGTAATGATGGTTGTGAGATGATGAGAGGAACGATAGCGGGGTGTTGATAGAAAAACGCAGAGGCATGACATTTCTATATAATTTTTGGCATAATGTTAACAGGCATTGCCAAAAATTAATTCCGGTGGTATATTGTATAGTAGATTAAATATTTATTTTTTAAATTATGCCAGTAGCAAGAAAACGCCATACTAAGGCCAGAAGAGACAGAGCTCGAGTGTTCTATAAATTAACACCAAAAAATTTAGTAGAATGCACAAGTTGCAAAACACAAATTGAAGCGCATATTGTTTGTAGCAATTGTGGAAAATATAAGGGTAAAGAAGTTATTGATGTGACTAAAAAATTGGCGAAAAAAGCCAAGAAAAAATAAACATGGCAAATCGGCACTTATCAAGATCAATCGCAATGCAATCTCTATATGAGTGGGACTTTAAAGGTGAAAAAAAAGAAACGATTACTGATATTATTCAAAGAAATATTAAGGAATTTGCCCCTGGCATGGAGGATAGTTCTTTTATTGAAATGCTGGTGATGACGACATTGAATAATCAAGATAAGATCGATCCATTAATTGAAAAATGCGCTCCCGAGTGGCCACTTAATCAAGTAACACTTGTGGATCGCAATGTTTTGCGTCTAGGAATTTGCGAATTACTTTTTGGTGATTATGCCGAGGTGCCACCAAAAGTGGCGATCAATGAGGCAATTGAACTTGCCAAGTCTTTTGGCGGAGAATCTTCTGGGCGATTTGTGAATGGAGTTTTAGGCACAATTTATCGTGAATTGGGCGAGCCAATGCGAGATGATAAAACAAAAAGAAAAGATTCTAAAAAATAACTTTTAATTTTAATTTTAATTTGCAATATGGTTGAAGAACTGGCGAAAAAAGTCGGGGTAAAGTTTAATGATTTAAACTTATTGCAACAAGCCGTAACGCATCGGTCATATTTAAATGAGCATCGAGAATATAAACTAGACCATAATGAGCGATTGGAATTTCTGGGCGATGCTGTTTTGGAATTAGTCGTAACGGAATATCTTTATAATAATTATCCCAATAATCCCGAGGGAGAAATGACTAATTGGCGAGCAGCTTTGGTGAATGGTGAAATGTTAGCTGTGATTTCCAAGGAAATTGGCGTGGAAGAATATTTAATGATGAGTCGTGGTGAAGCCAAGGACACTGGAAGGGCGAGACAATATCTTCTAGCTAATGCGTTCGAAGCGATTGTTGGAGCAATTTATATTGATCAAAAGGCGAAAGGCTATGATGCTTGTCGCGATTTTATTTTAAAACATGTGGCAGTGAGGTTGCCAAATATTATTGAAAAAAAATTATATCTTGATGCTAAAAGTCGTTTTCAAGAAGAGGCGCAAGAACGAGCTGGCACAACACCATCATATCGTGTCTTAGAAGAAACTGGTCCCGATCATGATAAAAAATTTATTGTGGGTGCTTATGTTGGAGCGGAGTTAGTTTCTAAGGGCGAAGGACTTTCCAAGCAAGAAGCACAAAGAAATGCGGCGGAAAAAGCATTAGAAGAAAAAGGCTGGTAATTGCAAAATTTTTTAATTTATTTTTTTTAAATTTATTTAAAACAACACTATGAGCAAGATTATCAAATTCGATGAAGATGCACGCAAGAAAATTAAAGCGGGAATTGATAAAGTGGCAGATGCTATAAAAATTACAATTGGACCACGAGGAAGAAATGTTATTTTGGATAAAGGTTTTGGTTCACCAGTAATTACTAACGATGGAGTTTCTATTGCTAAAGAAATTGAACTGGAAGATAAATTTGAAAACATTGGAGCGGATTTAATTAAAGAAGTTGCCAACAAAACGAATGATACAGCAGGGGATGGCACAACAACTGCAACAATTTTGGCACAAGCGATTGTGCGAGAAGGTTCGAAACTTGTGGCAACCGGAATGAATCCCATTAGTATTCGTCGTGGAATTGAAGTTGCCAAGAATGATGTTATTGCGGAACTAAAAAAAATTACCAAAACTGTTACTTCAAAAGAAGAAATTGCTCAAGTGGCAACTATTTCAGCTGAAAGTGAAGAAATGGGCAAAATGATCTCCGAGGTAATTTCTCGTGTTGGAAAAGATGGTGTGGTAACGGTGGAAGAATCACAAACTTTTGGCTTAGAACAAGAATTAGTGGAGGGCATGAATTTTGATAAAGGCTATATTTCTCCTTATATGCTCACAAATAGTGAATCATTAAAAGCGGAAATGAAAGAAGCTTATATTATTATTACCGATAAAAAAGTTTCCACTGTGGCGGAAATTTTGCCAATTTTGGAAAAAATTACAGCGAGTGGAAAAAAAGATATTGTGATTATTGCAGAAGATGTGGATGGTGAAGCATTGACAACTTTGGTTGTGAATAAATTGCGTGGAACATTGAATGTACTTGCCGTGAAAGCACCAGAATTTGGAGATAATAAAAAAGCCATGCTAGAAGACATCGCAATTATTACTGGTGGAAAAGTAATTTCGGAAGAAACAGGCATGAAAATGGAAACTGTGGAATTAAACATGCTCGGACAAGCTTCTAAAATTATTGCCACTAAAGATTCAACGACAATCGTGGGAGGCAAGGGCAAGAAAAAAGAAATTGAAAATCGAGTAGCCCAAATTAAAAAACAAATTATTGCCAGTGAGAGCAAATGGGATAAAGAAAAATTACAAAAAAGACTAGCAAAAATTTCTGGCGGTGTGGCTGTGATTAAAGTTGGTGCAGCGACAGAAACAGAGTTGACTTATATGAAGCATAAAATGGAAGATGCTCTTTCTGCCACTCGTGCTGCTTATGCGGAAGGTATTGTGGCTGGTGGTGGCGTGGCACTTCTTCGTGTGGCGACAAACTTGCTTGCTAAAATAGAAAAAAATAAAGAAGATCGGGAAAGCTTAGAATATAATGTCGGATATAAAATGCTTCTTCGTGCCTTAGAAGAACCAGTTAAACAAATTGTGGCAAATGGTGGACAAAAAGATCCTGGCGTCGTGGTGCATGAGATTACTAAAAGCAAAAGTGCTAATTTTGGTTTTGATGCGAGCAAAGGAGAATATGTTTTGGATATGTTGAAAGCGGGTATTATTGATCCAATGAAAGTAACCAGAGTTGCTCTGGAAAATGCTGTCAGTATTGCTTCAATTTTTCTCACAACACAAGTGGCTATTACAGATAAACCGGAGAAGAAAGAGTCTGCTGGTATGGGCGGTGGAATGCCTGGTATGGGTGGTATGGGAGGAATGAGCGACCCACATATGATGAATCCATTAAATGGTTTTGTAAATATGGGAGGCATGGGAGGACAAGGACCACGAATTATAATAAGAACATTTGGACCAGGTGGTGAATCAATAAGTGAAAATTTTATGGGTGGCGGAGGTGGAGGTGGAGGAAATATAAATATGAATGATCCTTTTGGTATATTTAATAATATAATGCGTGCAAACCATGCAAACCATGCAAATCATGCAAACCATGCAAATCATGAATCAC
>JBAXKA010000018.1:0-17231 GCA_037137555.1 Candidatus Moraniibacteriota bacterium | reverse complement strand
TTCTCTTCTACATTCAAAGAGATAATATTTTTCTTTTTCTTTTTTAATCTTTTCACTAGAGGGAAAACTCCAAAATTGATTAAGGTATTTTCTGGTTTGCTCTGACATACTCGGAGCATCGCTTAATATTGTTCCGTTGTTTAATAACATTTGCATAGGTTTTTAATTTAATAATTAGTGGGGTCAAGATTTTGGTGGGTTTTTTTGGGTTATTTATCTTGACTGCGTAGTATAGCAGAAAAAAAGCAACTAGTCCATAGATTGAGACTATTGTCAAATAATAAGCTCAAGATATTTCTCAATATCAGGCTTGTCTATTGCTTTTTTTGTGAGTTTGTGCTACCATTATATTGTCGTCATATTTGATGACAGTAACTATTAAAATAGCTAAAATTATGCACATAAATGAACTTAAAAATACTGGTCTTACTGATAATGAAGCTAGGGTTTATTTGGCTGCTTTGGAATTGGGCGAAACTAGTGTTTATCGACTGGCTAAAAAATCACTTGTCAAAAGAACTACAACTTATTTGGCCGTAGAATCGTTGAAAGAAAAAGGCCTAATGAGAAGTTATAATCGCAATAATGTGGCGATTTGCTTTGCGGAAAATCCTAAGAAGCTGACGGAAATACTGGAAGAAAAGAAAAAAGCTCTTGATAGGGTGATGCCAGAGCTTTTGGCTTTCACTAATCTGATCGACAAAAAGCCTAAGATTCAATTTTATGAAGGAGTTGAGGCTTATAGGGAAGTTTTCAAAGATGTTTTGAAATATCCCGGAAGCGAAATGCTTGGCACGCTCAACGAAAAATTTCTCGATTATGATAATTATTTCATGAGTTATTTTATTCCACAAAGAAAAGAAAAAAAGATTTGGGCTAGAATTCTTCTTCCGAATAATCCAAAATTAAGAGATGTTGTCCAAGATGAAAAAGAGCATTTTTTTCAAAGCCGTATTGTTCAATCGGAAAAATTCAAAATCGAAATTGAAATGGTTATTTATGGGGGAAATAAAATTGGCATGGTTTCTTATGACGAAGAAATCGCTATTATCATTGAAAGTCAGATGATTCATAATACTCAGAAAAGTTTTTTTGAGACGATGTGGGATTTATTACCAGAAATTAAAATTCAAAATTAGTAGAGACACTATAAATAGTTAAAAAATAAAAAAATGCAAAATAAACAAGGTCTTACATCAAAACCAAAACCAAAAACATTAGCCATTGTTCCTGATGAGCGAATTATTGGGAAAATATATTTTATTCGTGGCAAAAAGGTGATGTTTGATAATGATCTCGCTGAGCTTTATGAGGTCGAAACAAAAGAACTTAATCGTGCAGTTAGAAGAAATATTGATCGCTTTCCTGATGATTTTATGTTTGCGCTCAATGAAAAAGAATTTGAAATCTTGAGGTGCCATTTTGGCACCTCAAATCATGGAGGTCGTCGCTATCTTCCACTTGTTTTCACTGAGCAGGGCGTGGTTATGCTCTCGTCCGTTTTGAAAAGTAAGCGAGCGGTTCAGGTTAGCATTCAAGTGGCTCGGGTTTTTGTGCAACTGCGCGAAATGCTTTCTACTCACAAAGAGTTACGCGAAAAAATTGAAAAAATGGAAGGTAAATATGACGAGCAATTTAAGATTGTTTTCAAAGTGCTAGCCAATCTTATGAAAACCAATCCGAATGAGCGAAATGGTGAAATTAAAATTATTGGTTTTGTGGATAGAAAAATTTAGATAAAAAAGCGCGGAGATGATTTTTATCATCGAGCAAAAGAGTTATTGTTTTTGTAGAGACGCAATTCATTGCGTCTTTTAGGTTAGGGAATAAAATTAAAATATCGCAAAAATCAGGTTATTTCCACGACGTGATAACCTGCCAAAATGGAATTTCACACCAAGACGCGATGAATCGCGTCTCTACAGAAATTGTCAAACAAAAAAGCCATGTTTAGAGACTTGGCTTAAAGTCTTTTGTGGTACTATCTTGGGCCAGAGAATTGAGTTCAATTCTCTTGTTTTAACATCACTGATCCTCTTGAAGTCGCATTAGAACATCAGCCCAATCTTTACCTTCTTGCTGATACATGCCAACTCCTTTACAGAGATAGCATCCTCGCTTAGGTGACTTCGGGTCGCGGCCAAAACCCAAACAAGAAGGACACGTAATTGCAGGTAGTTCATCGATAACAACCGTTTTTACATGATTGGTAAAAAGAACGCGAGCGTTATTGATGGACATGACTTGTTCGATGCTGTCAAGCATTGCGCTTGCAGGGTGATCATGATGATCCATGTCGGAAGCAACAGCTACGAACTTGGCACTAGCCAAAGCTGCTTGAAGGGCAAGTGCCCAACCAACTGCCATTTCCTGGCCAATGTATTTTTGGCCTTTTTCGCTCATTCCCACCTCTCCTTCTTCGACAGGCATGAGCAAGTCGCAAAGAACAGCGTCCCAATAAACGGTTTTCCCGATAGTTTTGCTAATATCGAGCCATGCGAGATATCCTGCTCTGTCGCCATTATAGAAATCCTGAGCAGCTCTGTAGCCAGTAGGTAAGCCTTGCTCTTGTAAGATTGTCTTTAAATCTTCACAGAGACACTTATTTCCCTCAATATAAGAACTAAGAGCTTCCATAGCTTCATTGTGTGTCCCAACAACAGTTAGTTCATGCTCATTACCAAGGGTCTGCAAAGCGGATTGACGATGGATAGGATTGTCATCGATTACCAGGATTTTCATAGTTTTCCTCCTTAGGAAAAAAGTGGGTTTGCCCGAAAATGGGCTAGATGGTGATGTGAAAGAACGGGTGTCAGATGAGTGTTGATCATGTGATCCTTTTCTCATCATGACTATGTAGCATAGCATGATTGTGGAAATTTGTCAACAATAGAGTGTCACTTAATAATGATGAATAGTATTGCAAAATAAAGGAAAGTGTGCTACACTGTAATAAATAACATGACAGTGTTTAAATAAAGCTATTCTATGATAAAAAAAATATCACCTAAAATCGAAAGGGGTGTTGAATTGCTTAAGGGATTTGGCTTAACCGAGAATGATGCCCTTATTTACGCATATTTACTTGAAAGAGGAGTTGAAACGGGCGGATTGCGCATTGCTCAAGGAATTGGCATTCATCGCCAATATGTATATCCGTGCATAGTTAAACTTGCCAAGCTAGGACTGATTGAACTCGTCAAACACGGAAAACAGAATAAATATAAAGCCACTCCGCCAAATCAGATCAATAAAATTGCCAAAAAAAGAGTTTTTGAGGCGGAAAATATTGTGGAAGAATTGAATACTTTTAGTAATGTGGGAAGTGAACAGGATTTTGAGATATTTGTGGGAGATGTTCAAGTGCGGGAATATGAATTAAGCCTTATGAATTCTCTCAAAATGGACGAGTCGCAATTTGTCATAAGTGGTGCCAGTCAGAATTTTTTGGATTATTTTGGCGAAGAATATGAGAAACTGGCACTAAAAGGAAGAAATAAAAAACTAAAAACTTTCTATATTGGAGGAAAGCATGAAATGGAATATTTAGCTCAGGCAAAAAAAATCAATCCTCATTTTACATATCGATTGCTTGACGACATGCCACAGGGTGCAACCAGCACGGTCGTGCGCCACAATAGTATCGTTTTATATTCTCTCGCTAAGCCTCCACTCATATATGTTATCCATTCCGAAGTGATTGCTAAAGAATATAAAGCATACTTTGATATGTTATGGAACTTGGCTAAACCATAGTTTTTATTAAGAAAAGGCTACGAAATAGGAAATCCCCTGAATTTTAAAATCTTTACTTGCAAGTTCTTTCTTAATTTTGCGCCCGCTTGTTCGATTATAAATTTTTCAAGTTCCATAAAATTATTATTTTACCTTTTGTACTATTGAAAAGTTAGCATGAATAATTGAAATCAACAAACCGCCTTACGAAATTTCAAACAAAAAAATCCATGTTTAGAGACTTGGATTAAAGTCTTTTTGCACCTATTTTTTAGGTGTTTTGGCTAGATGGCTGCCAAGGCCGTGCGAAAAATTTCGCGTTACGATCGCGAGTACCATAGAATTGATGCTATTCTTTCGCATCAAATCATAGGCCTCACGAGCATCTTCCTCTGAACTCTCTCTAATCTTCTTGAAGAGTTCGTCGCTCATTTTCTATCACCTCCTTTTCTAGCAAATCAACTACTCTTGAGGAATATTTTTCTTCAATCATTTTAATGTATTTTTCGTCTTCGGTTAAGATAAACAAAAAATACATCAATCTCGCTGTTGGACGAACTACGAGAATTTCTTCGGCTAGCTTGATTGAATATTGTTTTCTGTTTAGTAGCAACAAGCAACTAGCTAGATTTTCCTTCACCGCAGTCATGCCAGGACAAATCATCTCAGCTTCAGCGAGAATTTTGACCTTACGGTGAGGATTATGCTCTACCCACGCCGTTGAAATCAAGATTGATGCCGTTACTGCCTCCCAAAAAGGCAGTACCGCTATTTTCGAATGGGCAATATCCTGTTGATACGGAATGGAAAGTGGCTCAAACTGCTTTCCATCGACCAAAAGAACGCTGTGTGGCTCCTCATACATTAAAAGTTCTTCAAAAAAAGAATCTGGCTGGGTAATTTCTTTTTTTAGCATATCCAAAAGAATATTGCAGAAAAAATCCTCCAACACTTCGCCAAACATTAACTTGGCGTCTGGAAATTTTTTTTCCACCATCGCACCAGCTTGTGCAACTTTTCCGAGGCAACCACAACCATCCAACTTCAGATTCAAAAATGCAATCTGTTGTTGGCTCATGCCTCGTTCTGTGGAAAAATCGAAAGGAAAATTTTTCAATAAATCAAAGGCATTATTGAAATTTTTATTGGCTTTTCCCGCGATCATTCTATACGCCATTGCCCTGACTTCTTGAATTTTTTTTTGCATATTGTCCCCCTCTTGTTGAATTTTTTAAGAACTTCAAAGCTTTAGCTCTGACTTGGTATAATATACCATTTTTCTAATTTGTCCAGTTAGAAAATTTTTGCTAGACTATTATCATGAAAAAAGAGCGTAAATTAAATTTTAATATTCCTATGCATATTCTTGCCGTTTTGGATGAATTGCAAACTGCTGGATTTGAAGTATATCTCGTTGGTGGGTGTGTGCGGGATTTGCTAATGGAATTAACGCCCAAGGATTGGGATATTGCAACTAACGCTCTGCCCGAGGAAACACAAAAATTATTTCCCGACTCAGTTTATGAAAATCAATTTGGAACAGTGGGTATAAAAATCAGGAAAAAAGAAAATGACATGCTTGAGGTGGTGGAAATAGTTGAAGTGACAACCTATCGTGTTGAATCAAAATATTCTGACAAAAGACATCCTGATGAAATAAAATTTGCGAAAACACTGGAAGATGATTTATCACGAAGAGATTTCACGGTTAATGCTTTAGCTATGAAAGTGGTAATAGATTCTAAGAAAAATACACCTCACCCTGACCCTCTCCTTAGTAAGGAGAGGGGACTGGATATTGTTGATTATTTTGGTGGTCAAGAAGATCTTGAAAAAAAAATAATTCGAGCGGTGGGAGATGCTGGTGAAAGATTTAATGAAGATGCACTGCGAATGATGCGGGCGATTCGCTTTTCAGTGACGCTGGATTTCACAATCGAAACAAAAACTTTTCTGGCTATTCAAAAAAATGCGGATAATTTAAGATTTATTTCTCCAGAGCGAATCAAGGATGAACTAATAAAAATTATTTTATCTAAATCGCCAGCAAAAGGCATTGAACTTTTGCAAGAAGCGGGGATTTTAAAAATAATTTTACCAGAAATTGAAAATGGTATCAATGTTTTGCAAAGTCATCATCATTATCATGGTCCATACAATACTGTTTATAAACATTTAGTCGCTAGCCTGGAAAAATGTCCTTCAGGAAAACTCGAGGTGCGCCTAGCGGCACTTTTTCATGATATCGGCAAGCCTCAATCAAAAAAAGGCGAAGGAGAAAATGCCACTTTCTATAATCATGAATATATCGGAGAACGCATAACTAAAAATATTCTGGAACGCTTAAAATTTTCTCGGCGCATAATTGATCAGGTGATGCTTCTTGTGCGTAATCATATGTTTTATTATAATGTTGATGAAGTTGGTGAGGCTGGAGTGAGAAGAGTGGTGCAAAAAATTGGGCTAGAAAATATTGGCGATTTAATCGATGTGCGAATCGCTGATCGATTGGGTAGTGGAGTGCCAAAGGCTGTGCCCTATAAACTGCGTCATTTTCAATTTATGGTTGAGAAAGTTTCACAAGATCCAATTTCAGCTAAACAATTAAAAATTAATGGCCATGATTTAATGCAAGAACTTGCGGTTATTCCCGGACCAAAAATTGGAGCAATTCTCGCAGTATTACTTTCAAATGTCATTGATGATCCGAAACTAAACGAGAGAGAGAATCTTTTGCTGATGGCAAAAAAACTGGCTAAAATTAATGTGGAAGATTTACGCAAAATGGCAGAAGAAAAAATAAAAGCTGAGCAAAAGAAAGAAGATGAGTTGATTAAGAAAAAACACAAAGTTAGTTAAGCATTCTTGTCATTCTGAGCGAAGCGTAGCGAAGTCGAAGAATCTGCTATTAATTATCGTAAGTGTTGCTGTAAATAGTGAAAACTACGATTACAGCAAGCAGATCCTTCGACTGCGTCCGAGTACGGACTCCGCTCAGGATGACAACTATTTTAAAATAAATAAATGGCCTCACAAATTGCGCATATTATTTATGCTAAAAAATATTTTGATCGGCTTGAAAATAGAAAAGCGGAAAATGATTTTTTGGATGAAGAAAAAATAAACCAGCATCATAAAATAAATAAGGACGAATTTATTTTGGGTGTGGTTTTCCCTGATATTCGTATGATTGAGCCAAGTATAAAAAGAAAAGACACTCATCTCAGATTCGAACCGCTTAATTTGGATTTTTCTGGGCTGACTTCGTTTGAGGCGGGTTGGAAGTTTCATCTTTATTGCGATATGCGTCGCGAAGAAATTCTCAATCAGCAAAATTTCTATAAATTAAAAAGAACCAGCGATTTATTTGGTCGTCCAGTTAAATTACTAGAAGATGTTTTGTTGTATGACAATTATAATAATTGGGAAAAAATGACAAGTTATTTTCGCAATCCACCGCGAGTTAATCTGAAAATCGAAGTTGACAGGCAAACATTTGTTTTATGGTATGCTATTTTAGCTAAATATATTGAAGAAAAAGTTACACTCAAAACGATTAGTATTTTATTAAGTAAATTGCCTAAACTAGCAACAGAATCCCGTGAAATAATTGACACGGTGAAAGAACTAGAACAAGATGCATTAGTAATAAAAAAATTATTAGTCGTGCAAGAGGAGATTGTATGAAAAAAGATAAGTCTGTGCAAATATTGGACTCGGTTAATTTTCCTGCTGATTTAAAAAAACTTTCTCAAGAAAAATTGCCAAAACTTTGTGAAGAGATTCGCGCTTTTTTAATTGAGAGTGTTGCAAAAAGTGGTGGTCATCTCGGATCGAATTTGGGCGTAATTGAATTGACAGTAGCTTTGCATTATGTTTTTGACACACCAAAAGATTTATTGATTTGGGATGTTGGTCATCAATCTTACGCCCATAAAATTTTAACCGGGCGGAAAAACAGATTGCATACAATCAGAAAAAAAAATGGTCTGTCGCCATTTCCCAGGAGAGAAGAAAGTGAATATGATGCTTTGAATGTTGGTCACACAAGCACTTCGATTGGCGCAGCAATAGGCATGGCGGTGGCAAATAAAAACACAAAAAATGCACCAGCAATTGTGGCTGTAATTGGTGATGGTGCACTTGGTGCCGGTATGGCATTTGAAGCACTTAATCATGCTGGCGATATTAAGTCAGATGTTTTGGTTGTGCTGAATGACAATAAGATGTCTATTTCGCCGAATGTGGGTGGCATGGAAAAATATTTAACTCGACTAATTTCTTCGCCGGCTTATGTTAATTTGCGAGATAAAGGCTTAGAAATTTTAGAAAAAATACCCACTGTGCAGAAATTTGTACATAAAGCGGGAATTCAAGCCAGAGGAATAATCACACCAGGAACATTATTTGAGGAATTAGGTTTTAAATATTATGGACCAATTGACGGACATGACACGAAAACGCTGATTGAAGTGCTGACTAATTTAAAAAAAATAAAAGGCCCTCGTTTTTTACATGTGATCACAAAAAAAGGCAAAGGTTATGCGCCAGCTGAAAAAGATCATTTTTCTTTGCACGCTGTTAGTCCTTTTGATGTAACAATTGGACAAAAAAACGATTGTGCCAAAAAAAATGTTACTTATTCAGATGTTTTTTCTCATTGGATTTGCGAAAAGGCCAAAAGCGATTCAAGATTACATGCGATTACTCCAGCGATGACAAGTGGATCCGGTCTTATTAAATTTAGCAAAATTTTTCCTAAACGCTATCATGATGTTGGTATTGCAGAACAGCATGCTCTTACTTTTGCGTCCGGCTTAGCCTTGCAAAACAAAAAACCAGTCATCGCAATCTATTCTTCTTTTTTGCAACGAGCTTATGACCAATTAATTCATGACATTGCGATTCAAAATTTAGATATTCTTTTGGCAATTGACAGAGCGGGAATTGTTGGGCCAGATGGAGCTAGTCATGCGGGCAGTTTTGATTTAGCTTTCTTGCGAATAGTGCCAAATCTCATTGTGATGGCACCTTCTGATGAACATGAATGTTATGCTATGCTTGAAGCGGGCTATAATTATATTGGTCCAGCGGCAGTGCGATATCCAAAAGGCAAAAATCTTTGCGGATGTGGTGGAAAAATAAATCAATCAATTGAAATTGGAAAAGCTAAAATAATTAGCACGGGAAAAGATGTTGCTATCCTTGCTTTCGGCACGATGGTTGGTCGCAGTAAATATGCCACCAAAATAATACAAGGAACACTGGTTGATATGCGCTTCGTAAAACCACTAGATGAAAAACTTTTGCGAAAATTAGCCAAAACGCATAAATATTTTGTAACCGTGGAAGATAATACAATTTTGGGTGGAGCAGGCAGTGCCGTGAATGAATTTTTTATGCAAGAAAATATTTCCGTAAAAGTTAAAAATCTAGGCCTGCCTGATCAATTTCTCTCTCATGGATTGCGTGAAGAAATTCTAGCGGAAATTGGCTTGGATGAAGATGGGATATTGAAATCAATCACGAAATTTATAAACTACACCACAAGGAGACCATAAAATGACAAAAAGTTTTGTAGGGTATGAATTGGCAAGTGCTTATGTCGATGGTTTTGATATCCGTATCGACAAAAAAGATGGCACATCAATTATTATCACTGGCGATTCTTTTGATATTTCAAAAGATCCAATAACGGGCATAACAAAAGACGGTGCAAATGTCAGCATATTCGAAGCTGATATCAATAATGTGATTCGCGCCTGAAAAAAATATGCCCTCAACCCCTTGGCTGGATAATTTCAGTTAAGGGGATTATTTTTTATAAAACTTTCGCATAAATCAAAGCATCTTTCTTTTTCCCGTCATTTCCATCAATCGCTTTTTTAAGCAATCCTTCTTTTTTATAACCACATTTTAGGGCAACTTTTTCACTAGCTTTATTTTCTGGTTGCATAATAATTTCGATTCTTGTTAATCCAAGTTTTTCAAAACCTTCTTTTTCAACTAGCTTAACTGCTTTTGTTGCAATACCTTGTCCCCAATAATTTTCATCAAGAAGATAGCCAATTTCTCCAATAAACTTTCTGTGAGAATTTATTTTTATACCAACAGCACCAACAACTAAATTATCAAAGAGAATTGAATAATTCCAAACTGTATTATTTTTTCTCCACGCGAGATTGTTTTTTAGCCAGTCCTTTTCTTCTTGGATAGTTTTTGGCTTAGCCGTAATAAAAACAAAATTAGGATTATTTAAAATCTCATAAAATTTTTTGGCATCAATCACTTTTTGATAACGGATGGTTATTTTTGGCATAAAATTATTTTAAAAAATTAAGTAATTATATTTTAGCATTTTTGTATATTATAATAAAGGACTTCTTTTATTAGCTGTAAACAACGGGTTAATTGACTATTCGATAGCATATTGTGCAATAGTCTTGACTATTATATAATATGGTATACAATAGTCATATAAATAATTAAGCTAAAAACTATGTATCGCAAACAAACTGAGCAAATAATCAAGGATTTAGCCAAAAAAATGGTTTTTTTGGTTGGGCCGAGGCAGGTTGGCAAAACCTGGCTAGCGAAAGAAATTGGTAAGAATTATGCTAATACGGTTTATCTTAATTATGATAGCTTGGGCGATAGGGAAATCATTAAAAAAGAAGCTTGGCCGGAAAAAACGGATTTTTTAATTTTAGATGAACTGCATAAAATGAAAGGCTGGAAAAATTATCTCAAAGGAGTTTTTGACACAAAAAAAACCGAGCAAAAAATTATTGTTACTGGTAGTGCGAGACTGAATACTTTTCGCCAAACTGGTGATGCTCTCTCGGGCAGATTTTTCGTCCATCGCCTATTGCCTTTTTCTTTGACAGAACTAAAAGTAGAGAAATATGAGACAGAAAGATTTATGCAAAGAGGAGGATTCCCTGAGCCTTTTCTGGCAAGTGATGAAGTGGAGGCGGATCGTTGGCGAAGTCAATATATCGACGGACTAATTCGCGTAGATATTTTGGATTTTGAAACTATTCATAATTTTCGTGCAATCAAAATTGTTTTTGAGTTGCTACGGACAAAAGTTGGCTCACCAGTATCCTATAAATCTATAGCTGAAGACGCACAAATTTCTCCATTGACTGCTAAGAAATATGTAGAAATTTTTGAAAGTCTATTTATTATTTTTAGAGTTTTTCCTTACTCAAAAAATATTGCCCGCTCCATCCTTAAAGAACCTAAGGTTTATTTTTTTGATACCGGACTAGTTTTAGGTGATGATGGAGCGCGTTTTGAAAATTTTGTAGCTGTGAGTCTCCTGAAACATGTTTTGGGAAAAGCTGATTCAACGGGAAAGGAATATGATTTGAAATATTTGCGCACGAAAACCGGGCAGGAAGTTGATTTTGCTTTGGTGGAAAATGGAGCTATAGCTGAACTAATTGAAGCCAAGTTGTCTGACGGAAATTTAAGCAAAAACCTCAATTATTTTTGTGAAAAATATTCTCTCAAAGGAACACAAGTGGTGAAAGAATTAAAACAAGAAAAAACTTTGGGTAATATTGATATAGTTTTGGCAGAAAAATATTTAAAGAGTTTATTTTTATAAAATGAAAACTGAGAAAAAATCAATACTGGCAATTGAAGGGTTGTCTTGATAATATTTAGACTACTCCAAAACATAACTTGACTTATATTCTGGGGTAGTCTATAATTAAGTTATAAACATAACATAGCATATGATTATGAACAAAAAGGTCTTAAAAAGGGATATTAATGATGAAATAAATAAATATATTGGTACGGATAATATTATCGTGCTTCACGGTGCACGGCAAGTTGGTAAAAGCCATATTCTTTTTTATCTAGAAGAACAATTAAAAAATGCTGGCAAGCAGACTTATTTTTTTGATTTGGAGGATTCACGCTTTCAAGAAATTTTAAATGTCGGAGCTGAATCTATGCTAAATTTCTTGAAAGGAGAGGGTATTAATTTGGAGATAATTAAAAGTGGAGTGGAAAAACTTTATGTTTTTATTGATGAAGTGCAATATCTCATAAATCCTTCCCCGCTACTTAAATTAATCGCTGATCATCATAAATATATTCAACTAATCGTTTCAGGATCATCAAGTTTTAATATTAAATCAAAATTTTCCGATTCCCTTGTCGGTCGAACGGTTGATTTTGAGATTTTCAATTTGTCTTTTTCAGAATTTCTGCGTTTTAAGGATATGCCAGCGAACAACTCGAAAAGTTTGGATAAATTTCATTTAGAAAAAATGGTCGCACTATATGAAGAATACGGAACTTTTGGTGGTTATCCAAAGATCGTGATAGAAGATTCAATCGAAAAGAAAGAAAAATATTTACAACAAATAATTGATACTTATATCAAAAAAGATATTCGCGATTTGGCAAATATTAAGAGCATAGATAAATTTAATAACATGCTAAAAGTTTTGGCAACGCAGAGTGGAAATCTTTTGAATGTGGCTGAATTAGCAAGGACATGTCAACTTTCTCAATCAACAGTGGAAAGTTATTTGTTTATTTTATAAAATACCTATATCATAAAAATTTTACGCCCATATAGCACTAGCGCCAAAATTGAAGTAATAAAAACACCCAAAATATTTTTTTATGATACAGGAATTTTGCAAATGCTTTGGCTTAAAAATCTGCAAAAAACTTTTTTGGGAAATGTTTTTGAAACAAGTATTTTTTCAGAACTTACAAAAAAATATGGGACACAAGATTTAAATTATTGGAGAAATAAGAATCAAAATGAAATTGATTTTATCTTAACTAAAAAAGGCAAACTATTGCCGATTGAAGTGAAAAAGAATTTTGGCAATTTTAGAAAAGCTTCTATCGCGTTTTTTTTAGAAAAATACAAAGCAGAAGATTATAAGGTCATTAGTCTCTTGGGAGAAAAAAAGGATAAACATTATATTTATCCTTGGGAAATTTAAATTTATAGAACAAGATTTAACAGTTCGATCTGTCGGTTCAGTGTCTCTTGACCTGAACCGACATGAAATCAGTGGTCTATTTTTTATCCACAATATATGTATGATTTTCAACGACAATTACATCCTTATTCTCATCATCAATAGCCTTACTGATTTTCTCTAAATATTTCAATGGATCACTTAGGTATGTGTTATCCAAGTTATCCAAGTCTTTTAATGCGACGCGTGGATCCACGCCAACGCTCTCTACTCCAGAGCCATATTGACTCTCGAAATCAGATTTGCTCATTTCTTTAACATCTTCTCCTATTTCATTTAGTTCTTCTTTCGTGGGACCGAATACTATCCGTGCTGTTTCTCTATTCCCCGTAGAATCATTATTAGTAAGCTCATTGATTTTTTTCATTCTTGTTTCCATGTCTTCTAATTTTTTCATCAACTCTGCGTTCTTTTCCATTAACTCTGCATTTTCTTTTTTGAGTCCAACATTCTCCCGATGAAAAGCTTCGCCCATTTCATTCTTAGCAGAATCAAATTGCTCTCCTGTTGGCGTAAGGATAGAATTTCCGCTCTCATCCACTTGATACTCCGCTCCGTCCTTAAGAAGCTCAGCATCATTGATAGTTCGCTCTTTTTGAATTTTTGCCATATCCTCTCGAGTTGGCATTTTTGGTTCTCCAAATCCCATATGTTTATTTTTAATAATTATTTTGTTAATCAATTAGACCTCTTGCGAAATAAATTCCACAAATCAACAACTTAAGCTATACTTTTTGTATAATCAAATAATATACTAAAAACAAAAAGTATGCAAGCAAAATATCTTAAATTCTAATCTGAATCGCATTTCAGGGTAGGATGTAAGTTTTTTTTGTGCTATAATTAACTATATGATAAAAATAATCGACGGGAAAAAAATTTCAGAAGAAATTAAAAAAGAACTAAGCATAGAAGTTTTGGCTTTGGCGAAAAAAGGAATTGTGCCAAGGCTTGTGGTTATTTTAGTTGGTGAAGACAATGCTTCGCAAATTTATGTTAAAAATAAAGAACGCGTAGCTAGCGAGTTGGGAATAAATTCTCAAGTAATTCGTTTGTCAGGGTTAGTATCGCAAGACGAACTGGAAAAACTAATCAAAAAAAATAATACTGACAAAAAAATACACGGAATTTTAATTCAATTGCCTTTGCCTGAGCATCTTGATGTAAGAAGGATTATAAATTTAATTGATCCGAAAAAAGATGTGGATTGTTTTCATCCGGAAAATGTGGGAAAAGTTTTTTTGAATCAAGCTATTTTTATGCCTTGCACGCCAGCCGGAATTTTGGAACTTTTAAAAAGAAATACTATTTCAGTTGAAGGAAAAAATATTGTCATTATCGGCAGAAGTAATATCGTGGGAAAACCTTTGGCGGTGATGCTTATAAATCTTGGTGCAACTGTAACAGTTTGCAATTCTAAAACAAAAAATTTAGCTGCTATTTGCAAACAAGCGGATATTTTAATTTCAGCCACCGGAAAAGCTGGATTAATAAAAGTTGATATGGTTAAACAAGATGCTGTTGTGATTGATGTGGGAATGAATCGCGATGCCAAAGGAAAATTAGTTGGTGATGTTGATTATTTTTCTGTTTGTGCTAAAACTAGTTATATTACACCTGTTCCTGGTGGAGTTGGACCAATGACGATTATTATGCTGATGCGAAATACTATTTTAGCAGCTAATCTCTAATAAAAAAATATGCAATTAGAAGTCAAAAATATTCAAGGTAATCCTGTTAATAATTTGCGTCGATTGGGTTATGCTTTTCAAAGACATGAGGGCGATGAAATGAGTTTTATTCGTCCAATGGCCACAGCTGGTTATCCACGCTTTCATATGTATGTCAAAATGACTGGCACGGATATGCTAATCAATATTCATTTGGATGTCAAAAAGGAAACTTACGGAGAAAATACTCGCCATCATGGTGAATATGGCAATGACGGAGCATTAAAAGAAGAAGTGCGACGATTGAAAGTGCTTTTGGATTAAAAGATGCAGTTTGCTAAAAATATTTTTGCGTTGTATGCTACTTGTAGGCAACGGGGCGGATGGCGAAATTGGCAGACGCGCTAGCTTCAGGTGCTAGTGGGAGCAATCCCTTGGAGGTTCAAGTCCTCTTTCGCCCACGAAAAAAATTAAATGCCGCGGTGGTGAAATTGGTATACACGCCAGTCTTAGGAACTGGTGGATTTATCTCCGTGCGAGTTCGAGTCTCGCCCGCGGCACAATCATTTAAACTAAGCGTCCCGCCAAGGCGGGATTCTCGCAAGGGATTGGAGGTTCGAGTCCTCTTCTGGGCACAACATTATGCAAAAAATAATTATAACAAAAGATAGCTCCGGCGAACGGTTGGATAAATTTCTCAGTGGGGGGATTCTTTTTGATGGAAAAATTACTCGCAGTGAAATTTCTCGCCAAATTAAAGCCGAGCGAATTTTAGTGAATGGAAATAAAGTAAAATCCGGCTATGTTTTGAAAAATAATGATGAGATTACTTATGATTTCATTTTTACCGAAGAAAAAATACTTTTGCCAAAAGAAAATAAAAAGCTCTCGATTATTTTTTCTGATGAAAATATTATTGTTATTAATAAGCCAGCCGGTATGCAAGTGCATCCTGATGATAATCAAAAAGAAAATACTCTCGTCAACTATTTGATGGCTCAATTCCCAGAGATTGAAGGTGTTTGCGATGAGACAAAAGAAGGAAAATTGCGACCAGGAATCGTGCATCGTTTAGATAAAGATACGAGCGGAGTGATTGTGATTGCAAAAAATATTGAAACATTTACAGAATTGAAAAGGCAATTTCAAGACAAAGAAATTGAAAAAAAATATCAAGCCATTGTTTATGGTGTGCCAAGTCCAGCGGAAGATATTATTAAAAAATCACTGGCTCGCTCAGCTGATTATCGCAGACAAGTTGTGGCAGGACGAAAAACCAGAACAAAAATTCGTGAAGCAATTACGGAATTTCGCACGCTAAAAACACTAGATGATAATTTTGCACTTTTGGAAGTATCGCCAAAAACAGGACGAATGCATCAAATTCGCGTGCATCTAACTTTCATTGGTCATCCGATTGTTGGTGATAAAAAATATTTTTTGCGTGGCATAAAAAGACTGGACTCTGCCAGAAGACAACTACTGCATGCTCAATCAATTAGCTTTACGCTTTTTGGCAATACTTATGATTTCAGCTCACCACTTCCAGCTGATTTTTTAGATTTTGGCTTTTTCCTTGACGAAAAAAACAAAGCAAGCTAGTATAACAAAGTAATAATTTGCTATAATAACTGTATGGAAAAGAAGATTATTGAGTTTAATCAATCGCAGAGAGCTTTGAAAGATGCCCAAGAATTTCACAGTGGAGATGTGGTAAAAGTATTTTTGCGTATTAAAGAAGGTGCCAAAGAAAGAACGCAACTTTTTGAAGGTTTGATTATTGCTGTTAAGGGTAGACAAAGTTCTTCACCAACAATTACAGTGCGAAAAGTAACGCATGACATTGGCGTCGAAATGATTATTCCTATTGGCTCAAAAAATGTCGAAAAGATAGAACTCGTAAAACGGGCAAAAGTCCGTAGAGCAAAGCTTTATTTTGTTCGCACACTGACAACCAAACAAAGCCGTATGAAATATAAAGATATTAAAGATGTTAATAAAAAAGATAAGCCGAAACCAGAAAAAGCTCCTGTAAAAATTGAAGAAAAAAAAGAGGTTGCAGTCGCAGAAAAAGTTGAAGAGAAAAAAGTCGCCTAGATTTTTTGCGCCTTCGTGGTGGAATTGGTATACACACATGCTTGAGGTGCATGGATCGTAAGGTCATGCGGGTTCGAGTCCCGCCGAAGGCACCACGAAATCAGAAAATAAACTACTAAAAAACTGGATCCTTAGCTCAATGGCTAGAGCACCTCGTTTACACCGAGGGGGTTATAGGTTCGAGTCCTATAGGGTCCACAATTTTAAACGAGCCGAAGTAGCTCAGCGGTAGAGCGAAGGACTGAAAATCCTTGCGTCGGCAGTTCAACTCTGCCCTTCGGCACAAACTAATTAAGCGGGTATCGTATAGTGGCTAATATACGTCCTTGCCAAGGACGAGCGACGGGTTCGATTCCCGTTACCCGCTCATTTTGGAAAATCGCATTTTTGAAAGTGCGATTTTCTGTCTATTAAAACTAACTAACATGGCAATATATAAATTACAAGATCAAAAACTTTTAATTATCAAAGAGGATTCTTGAATATTAGGATTAATACTGAGCACGGACTTCCAACTTATTAAAATTTATTTATGGCAAATATCTCAATCAATATTCAAGAACCATATCATTCACTCATCCTACAAGGCAAAAAAACAGTCGAAGGTCGTCTTAATAAAGATAAATTTGCCACTATTCGAGTTGGTGATATTTTAGAGACCGTCCCCTAAATTGTGTCTGCCATAAAATATCTAAAACTAGAAACAGGA